>JAIOQJ010000220.1 GCA_021413475.1 Planctomycetota bacterium
GTCTGCACCCTCGACCGGCCTGATGCCAAGATTCCCGCCCTGCTGTTCGCGGCCGACACGGCGCGCGAGGCGCGCGGCTTCGCGACGAAGTTCTACACACGCGAGGGCAACGTCGACCTCGTCGGCAACAACATCCCCGTGTTCTTCATTCAGGATGCCATCAAGTTTCCGGACTTGGTCCATGCCGCAAAACCGGAACCCGACCGTGGCTTCCCGCAGGCTCAGACCGCTCACGACAATTTTTGGGATTTCATCTCACTAACGCCGGAGAGCATGCACATGATCATGTGGATCATGTCTGACCGAACCATTCCCCGCTCGTTTCGGTTCATGGAAGGGTTCGGGGTGCATACTTTCCGCTTGATCAACTCGGCGGGAAAATCCACCTTCGTCAAGTTCCATTGGAAGCCCAAACTAGGTTTGCAGTCGGTCGTCTGGAACGAAGCGGTGAAGCTTAACGGCGCGGACCCGGACTTCCACCGCCGCGACTTGTGGGAAGCGATTGAGGCAGGGGCCTTCCCGGAATGGGAACTGGGAGTGCAACTTTTCGACGACGCGTTTGCCAATCAGTTCGCCTTCGACGTGCTTGATCCCACCAAACTCATTCCCGAGGAAGAAATCCCCGTGCAGCTGATTGGCCGGCTGGTGCTGGACCGGCGCGTCGACAACTTTTTCGCGGAGACCGAACAAGTTGCGTTCTGTACGCAGAACATCGTACCGGGCGTTGACTTCACCAATGATCCGCTCCTGCAGGGGCGAAACTTCTCCTATCTCGACACTCAGATCAAACGTCTGGGCGGTCCCAACTTTACCCATCTGCCGATCAACGCACCGAAGTGCCCCGTTGCGAACTTTCAACAGGATGGGCACATGGCCATGCGCAATCCGACCGGGCGGATCAATTTCGAGCCTAACTCACTCGGAGTCTTAGGCGGTCCGCGCGAGTCGCCCGAGAAGGGCTTCCGGTCCTTTCCCGCGGAAGAGAGCAGCCCCAAGCAACGGGTCCGCTCGGCGACGTTCGCCGACCACTACAGCCAGGCTCGGCAGTTCTTCATTAGCCAAACGGAGGTCGAGCAGCGGCACATCGCCAATGCATTGATCTTCGAATTGAGCAAAGTTGAGACGCTGGCGATCCGCGAACGGATGGTGTCGCATCTGCTAAACATCGACGTGGATCTTGCGGATCAAGTTTTCAAAGGACTGCGACTGAAGCAATTGCCCGACCCGGCCGTGGCCATGCGGCCGACCCGTCAGGACCTGAAGCCATCGCCGGCCTTGAGTATTGTCAATAACGGGCCCGAGAGCTTCGCGGGGCGAAAGGTGGGTGCGCTCGTCACGGATGGCGTCGACGCGAAAGTTCTGGCAGCACTGGCAAAGGCTCTGAAAGCGGAAGGGGCAATGCTGAAGCTGATCGCACCCGAGATTGGCGGCGTCGAGGACAGCGAAGGCATCCATCACGACGCCGATCAGAAACTCGAAGGTGGCCCTTCGGTGTTGTTCGATGCCGTCGCGATCCTTCCGTCGGAGGACGGGGCGTTGCAACTATCGACTTTTCCGGCGGCACGAGATTTCATCGCAGATGCGGTGGCACATCGTAAATTCGTCGCTTATGTCGAAACGGCGTCGTTGCTTATCGAGAAAGCCGTCGGAGCTGAATCCGTGGACGACGGATTCGTTCTGCTGGAAAACGGCAAAGATTGCACAAGCTTCGTGACCGAGTGCCGTAAGCTACGGTTTTGGGAGCGGACGGGGGCTGAACGGTAGGAGCCGATGATTCGAATTGCCATTGAACAGGAAGTTCAATGGCGACCGTACTTCTCTTGATGCTGCTTTTTCTGGCGGACGTACTCGGCATGCTGCCGGGCCGCGACGTAGCGATTGTAGAATATCGCTGCCGCCGCTGCCTTCTCGGAGTCCTCGTTCCGAGGCAATGTTTCGCCGGTATTTATGTCGTACTTTCGCCCACCCTTGTGATTGGCGTAGCGCCTCGCGCGAGTCCACCCCATTTGCAAGAACTTACGGGCCATGTCGGCGCCCGGAAAGTCGGCCGCTTTCAAATATGCCAGGAACAACTTGTAAATCTTGGCGGACGATGTTAGAGCCTCGCCTACGGTCTTGAATCTCCAGTGCGGCAGAATCTCGCTCTTATAGGGCTCGACGAGCAAGACGCCTAGTTCACTCTTGCCGACCCGATACAGTTCCGGGCACTCTCTGAAATTGATGGATTTGAAGTCCAAGGAATAGTCAAACATAATCAATTCTCGCCATGCCAAACTTTCTCCAACTGATAGCCTTCAGCCGCGCCTCGTTTCAAAGTCTCAAACAAAATTTCGGTGGACGGCCGGGTATCGGCCTTCAATACGTGACTCATTTGTTCGAGGGCATAGATATTCTCCTCCGCGGTATTGGAAGCCACGCAATCGCTTGGAACGACGAGGTGGAAGTGGCGCATGTACGCATCATTCGCGGTGAACACCACGCAAATATTGGCAGCCATCCCCGTAAATATCAGTGTCTTGACTATCAGGTATTCCAGCAGCGCGTCGAGTGTTGTGGAAAAGAACCCAGAGTGTTTCGGTTTCAGAACGAAGTAATCGTCTTCATCGGGTCGCAGGCACGCGACAATCGGCCTCCCGCGCACCCGATCATGAAGGCAGTGATCCACTTGGGCATTGAAGTCGGACCGCCAGCGGCCAAAATTGTCGCTGACGTAGATGACCGGAATGTCGTCACGTTTGCCCGCTCTTTGAGAGCGGCGATCTGGCGCGCCATCGGCAGAGCGGATTTCAGCAACTGCGCCGCGCCGGGAAAATCCAGGTCATTAATCACGTCGATCAAGAGCATTGCTACGTCCGACTTGTCCGGTGCGCTGCCGTGCAGGTCGGCATTCTTGATTGACATCACTGTTCCCTCGATAAGTCCGAAGGCATTCGACGACGATACGTTCAGCGATCAAGCGAAACCAAAGGCCGCGAATCGCTATATTCGTTACGGGTGTATGAACTTGCGCACGATGGAGATTCAGTTGTCAGTGTAGGTTCAGTCAACAGGTTGATTTTCTGCGCGGAGAAACACCATTCTCGATAAGGAGAGTCGTCGCTCCCATCTTCCTCATCGAGCAGAAGTTCTTCCGGGACATCAACAGACAGGCACATCCAGCCCATTGGCAGGTCGGAGAGGTCGATCGGAAACCCGGCGTACATAGGCCGATCAGTGAGCCAAACTCCCGCTAAATAGAGGGGCACTCCGTTTCGGTTCCGGCCCAGTAAGCGATTTGAGTCCTCGAATCCCGTTATGAGTATGTTCTTTGCCTCGGCGATGTTCGTCACGTAGTAAAGAATCATTGATCGCTCCTTGCGTTTGTAGAACCTGTTGGTGGTGCCTTCATTTTCTCCCCAAAGTGTGTTAGCGACATAAAGACGATCACCGCGGTGCCGAGAAAGAGGAAGATGGATGCCCATAGCATGGTCAAGAATGACATAACCTTGCTTCGAATGGGAACATCCGAAAGACCTAATGGCGTCCAGGCACTGACCTCGGAAACAATCGCATGCGAATAGCCGATCAGGTCTCGATAGGTTTGAAGGCCGTAAGGTTGCCAAATCTGGTGTGACGAAACCTTGGGATCTTGAAGCACTTCCTCGCTGCTCATGAAGTTCATCCTGACGCCCACGTTGTCGAAATCCGCAAATCGAAGTGAATTGCGGCCTCGTCGCGTGTTCCTTTGATGCACGGTTTGCCATGCAATGATGAAGATCGTTCCGACTTCGGTCGTTCCGAGCGGAACCACATCTTCGTTGTGAGAAAAACCTTCAGTAGAGATTGCAAACAGTATGCCAACCAAACTTTCTCGAAGGGGTAGCTGGCATATTCCCGCGAAAAATATCGGAGTTCGAGCTTCATCACAGACGTGTGAGCTTTGGATTGACGACGAATTGCCAGCCAGCTTCCCGCTTTTCGCGACATTCGGCCTTTGGACCCATAGCGCGGAAATCAAGCCGCCAATACCTGGCGGGGCTGCGCCTCAGAACGACGCGATTCCTTGTTCGTAGTGACTCGCATTGGCGGGTCTGAGTACCCCGACCGGCTAAAGCGGACCACTACGAACGGGTGCTCAAAACTTGACTCATCCGCGATGCGTTTTCAGGAACAAGAAACTTAGCGACCGGAAAACAAATCCGCAAATTGCCGATAACCCCGGACAAATTGCGTTAGTTCTTTCCGGCGTTCGATGGGAAGAGTGCTTTCAAATCCAACGTCAATTCTGGCTTCCGAAGGATTTGGTATTCAAGTTGCATCACTGGTCTTGGCGAATTGACACAATTATTAACTTTCATGCTCTCGCCAAGGAGAAAGCGATGCAACGCATAGCACGGCAACACGGACTTTTGGCAACGATGCTCATCTTGACGGCAACGGAAGAGAGTACGGCCACCGCCGATCCGCCAGCACTCAAAAGAACCCTTCAACTTGGAATTCTCGAAAATCAATTCGAAGGTGTGCCCCATTCCTTTCGCGATGCGGCCGCTCAACCATTCATGAAGCTTATGAAGAAAAGCACCGGGTTGGACGGACAAACTCACTACCTGGCCGATCCGATGAAACTTGCCGAGCAGATCGACAACGGGCAAATCGATTTCGCTATATTTCGTGGGTATGAGTTCGCCTGGGCCAAGGCAAAATACCCCGATCTGGTTCCTCTTGCCCTCGCCATCCAATATCAAACTGTGCAAGTTCTTTGCATCGCCCCCTGGGATAGCAAGGCGGCCAACCTAAGCGATTTTGCCAATCAAAAAATTTCGATCTCACCTATTTGTCGCGAGTTATGCGAGCTTGTCCTTGCGAAAGAGCAAGCATTGCAGATGAAAGATCTCCCGCTCGCCCAACAGATCGTCTCCAATTCGGGGTTTGAGGCAATTTTGGAAGTGATCGACGGACATAGCGGGTGCGCGTTCGTCGACCGGAATGTTCTCAAATCGTTCGAAGCGATTCATCCGGGTAAAATCAAAAACCTCAAGATCATTTTTGAGTCGACGGCTTTTCCCGATTCATGTGTCGCCATGAGTTCGAAGAAGATCGATGCGCAAACCATCGCCAAGTTGCGCCAAACGCTTCTCAGCGTCGAAACACTCCCCGGGGGCAAAGCACTTCTCGCTCTCTGGAAGTTGAAGGGCTTTACCAAAATTCCCGCCGATTACGACAAGTCGTTGGAAATGGTGCAGAAGGAATTTCCCATGCTATCGAAGTGATATTGGCGAGCCAGGTTGCGTAAGCTCCTGGAGTAAATTTGCTTCGCTTGCGGTCCTCCAGGAGCTTACGCAACCTGGCTCGCCAACGTCGCTCGTCAGGAAGCTCAAATCGCCTCGTTTCCCGATACCTTTCTATCTGCGCTACAAATTCGGGCTCTTCGGACATTCCAGTGGGTAATTTCTAGTGTACGCATGGGCATATTTCCAAGGGAAATCTTTCCATGCGCGACGTCGATGTCTTCTCGAAGCTGCTTTGTTTGGAGAGGCCTTGGTTTGTCGAGCGTGTGATCCTCGATTCGGAAGACGAGACGGTCCATGTCTTTCTTCACCATCGGAGCAATGCTCGGTTTCGCTGTCCCATGTGTGATGCCGTTTTGCCATTGCACGATCACACACCGTTTCGAAAATGGCGGCATCTGGATCATGGCTCGTGGAAGACTTGGCTCTTTGCTCGCATCCCTCGGGTGTCGTGTATGTTTCACGGTGTTCGTCAGGTGCGTTTGCCGTGGGCGTTGCCGAATTCGCGATTCACTTTGGGCTTTGAGAAGCATGCCATCGACACCTTGCTCGAAGCCGATGTGTCGGGGGCCTCGCGGTTGTTGCGGATGACTTGGCATGAGGCCTGGGGCGTGATGGAACGGGCGGTCGCTCGCGGCTTGAAGGCCAAGAGGCGGCGAGTCATACCGTATTTGGGAGTGGATGAGAAGTCGATCGCCAAGCGGCACCGTTACATGACGTTGGTCTGCGACTTGAATCGTGGAACGGTCGAATTTATCGCATTTGACCGCAAAAAGAGCAGTCTGGACGCTTTCTACGAGTCTCTTTCCTCGAAGCAATTGGAGGGAATTCGAGCGGTGGCGATGGATATGTGGGAACCGTTTATCTCGTCGACTTCGCAGCATGTTCCCGATGCCGCGAGCAAAATCGTTTTCGATCGTTTCCACATCATGAAACACATGCTCGAAGCGATCGATGCAGTTCGCAAGTCGGAACATCGACGCTTGCTGGAAGAAGGAGACGATACTCTCAAGCGAACCAAGTTCCTATGGTTCTTTTCGGAGGAAAATTTCCCCGAAGAGCATGCGGATCGGTTCTCTCGTCTGAAGAGCCTGCACTTGAAGACCGGCCGAGCGTGGGCCATCAAAGAGAGCTTGCGTGATCTGTGGAACTATCAGCGCAAAGGTTGGGCGCTTCGACATTGGAAGGCTTGGTATCGTTGGGCCACCCGCTCCGCGCTGAAGCCGGTCATCAAGGTTGCTCGCATGATCAAGAGCCACCTGGACAACGTGTTGACGTATTGCGATCATCGCATCACCAATGCCACCGTCGAGGGCCTGAATTCGAAAATCCAAACGATAAAAAAAACGCGTACGGCTTTCGCAATCGCGACCACATGAAGATCGCCATCTACTTTCACTGCGGCGGACTGAAGCTGCATCCGAGGCAAAAGCGAGATTCTCCGCGAAAACCGCGACGATGACGGGCTGATGGTGGCCGATTTTCGCCCACTCGAAAGTCCGAAGAACCCAAATTCGTAACAAATCGCCCATTTCTCGTAACAATTCGCTACCCATTCGTAACAAAAACCCGTCTTGCTCGTAACAAAACGCTACCTATTCGTAACAGAACATCGGTCATTCGTAACAGGGGGGTGTCGGGTTGATGTTACGAATGAGGGGAAAGCGTCCCTCGCTGGCCCGGTATCAGAAGAGATCAAACCTACACTGTCACTCGCTCCCCAAATCGCGTTCGCAATGCGCTCAGTGCGTGCGGATCATCGCTGACGCGATTGCCGCCCAAATATAGTTGTCTTAGGCCCAGTAGGAACGGGGAATTGGCCAGGGCCCGGCCGCCGTCGGGGCCAATACGGTTCAGGCCTAGGTCGAGGTGGGTCAGTCGTTCGAGATTGCGGCCGAGCGATAGAGACCGTGCCCCGGCATCGCCGAGGTGGTTGCCGAACAGGCCGAGGCCAACGAGCCGCTTGAAGGTTCGTGAGGCGATGATGGCGGCGGCGGAATTATTGTGGAGACCGTTGTTGGGCAAATTCAGTTCGCGCATGCTCGGCAGATTCGGCGAGGATGCCAGAGCGCGGAGCCCTTCGTCGCCGATGCCGCAGCCGTTCAAATCGAGCGACTCCAGTTTAGCGAAATACGGCGAAGCCGCGATCGCCTCCGCTCCGTCGAGCTGTATCTGATTGCAGAAAACACCGAGTCGCCGCAGATCCGCGAGGGCAGGCGAGCGCGTAATGACGCGGAGATGCTCGAACGCGATCGGGTGTCCTTCGATTCGCAGTTCGTGCAAATTCGCGAGGCCAGGCGACGCGAGCAGTTCACGTAAACCGCCGGTGTCGGCTCCGTCAACGTGCAGACTCAAACCCGTCAGACGCTCCAGGCGTTCGGCCCGGAGCAAGTCCGGAATCGAGTCGCGTTCGCGCAGGGTGAGCCGGGCCGTCCATTGCGGAGCGCAATCAAGGTAGTCGTCGGCCAGATTCAGAAATTGTTCGGCGGACATTTCGAGATCGGCGGGCCGAACGAAGCCGCGGCGGAAAGGGAAACGCTTCAGGGATGGAGGAAGTTCGCTTCGCCAGTCAGCGGCATGAACCCGCCAGATTTGCCGTTCGCGAACGAGAAAGGTTCGCCGGCGCGGGTCGCTTTCGTCGAAAGATTCGCGAACGCATTGCAAACGGATGTACTCCGCTCGCTCGGCTCGCCCATTTTCTTCCAGCCAATCGGCAAAGACCAGCCGCGGGGTGTCGTCGTGAGGCGACCCGCGGATGGTCCGCATAAATTGTGCTTCGTCGCTCTCCATGGGATGGTCCACCCGGCCTGGAGGTCTCGCTGAATTATAACCTCATCCGAGGGACAGGGGAACAACCAAGATGCAATTCCTCATGGCGGCATAATCGCTAAATTCGGCACAATCGAAGAACACACGCCATTTTCACTCCGAAACGTCTTTGGAAGTGGACGTTTCGTCATCTTCCGACCCTGCAACTCCCGATGATCCGATCAAGGTCTATTCTCGATTAAGCGACGCAAGTAGTCCGGTTACTCCGCAACCGGCCACCGGTTGCGGAGTAACCGGACTACTTGCAGCGGAGCAATCCCATGCGACTGATCTTTGGCTTCTTCGTCGTGCTGAGTGTTGGCCTTTCAGCCCAGCAAGTCCATGCCGGCGAGCCGCAGCCCATCTCTCAGTGGAACGAAATCCAGAATCCAGCCCCGCCCCGCAAGCCAAAATCCCAGATGTCGCATCGCGAGAAGATCGAGTTCCATCAGGCCGCGCCGGATGGCATTCCCTTCCCGGTCGGCAGCGGCAACGCCTGGACCGAGTTCAAATACGTTTTCGGTTCCAGCCGACAGTTTTACGGCACCGCCGAATCGACGGAAGGCCACCTCCGCCGCACGTACATCCCGGCACCTCGGCGATAAGAAGTTCCCGAAACGCTGACCGAGCGTTTGGATAGAATACTTCTATCATGGAACTTTCCGTCGTTTCGAACCCGAAGGCCCTCGATCCCGTCTGTGGGATGACCGTGGACCCCGCCACGGCCGCCGGCAGCCACGTCCATCGGGACCAGACCTATCACTTCTGCTCTCTGTCGTGCCTGAAGAAGTTTCAGAGCGATCCCGAAAAATTCCTCGGCGGCCATCGTGAAGCGATGAAGCCGCCGGTGCGGATCCCCATGGCTGCACGCTACATTTGTCCGATGGATCCCGAGGTCGTCAGCGACAAGCCGGGGGCGTGTCCCAAGTGCGGCATGGCCCTTGAACCGGCGGTCGCCAGTGCCGAGCCGACGGTCGATCATGAGCAACGCAATCTTGAAATTCGCCTTTGGATCGGTTTGATTCTGGGCATTCCCGTCTTTCTCCTGGCCATGCTCGACATGCTCCCGTCACGACCGATGACTCGGCTATTCGGGCTTTCGAATGTGTTGATTGCCCAATGGGTGCTGAGCACGCTGGTCGTCTTCGGCTGCGGCTGGCCGTTCTTCGTGCGGGCCGTCGTGTCGCTTCGACTGCGAAGTGCGAACATGTTCACGCTGATCGCGCTCGGTACGGGAGCCGCCTACCTCTATAGTGTCGCGATCGTGCTCGATTTTCTCGCCGGGACGCATCTGTTCCACACGGGCCTCGCGGGCCATGGAGGTATGGTCGATCCCTATTTCGAATCAGCCGCCGCCATCATCGTCCTGGTTCTCGCGGGCCAAGTGCTGGAAACGCGAGCCCGGCGGAAGACCGGCGACGCGGTCCGCTCGCTCTTGAAACTCGCGCCCAAGACGGCGCGGCTCGTGTTGCCTGACGGCCAGGAAAATGACATCGCAGTCGAGTTACTGCAACCCGGCGATCGGGTTCGCGTGCGGCCGGGCGAACGTCTGCCCGTCGATGGCTTCGTCCGCGATGGATCAACGCATATCGACGAATCGATGCTAACCGGTGAACCGGTGCCAGTGTCGAAATCGCCTGGCGAATCGGTGTCGGCGGGAACACTCAACGGCAACGGCCCGATCGTGGTCGAAGCAATGCGGACCGGCGGCGCGACCTTGCTGGCCCGCATCGTCGAACTAGTGGCAACCGCCCAGCGCGGCCGTTTGCCGGTGCAGGCGCTCGTCGATCGCGTGGCGGCCTGGTTCGTCCCGGCCGTACTCGTTGCCGCCGGCCTCACGTTCCTCATTTGGGTGTTATTCGGCGGCTCGGACCAGCGTTTCACACTCGGCTTAATCAACGCGGTGGCGGTGCTGATTATTGCCTGCCCGTGCGCGCTCGGTCTGGCCACGCCGATGGCCGTCATTGTCGGGATGGGCCGCGGCGCGGCATCTGGGGTACTCTTCCGAGATGCCGAGGTTCTCGAACGGCTTGGACACATCGATTTGCTCGTGATGGATAAGACCGGCACACTCACGCTCGGCCGTCCGGTGGTCACCAACGTGGAACCCGCCGAGGGTCATTCGCTGGAAGAAGTTCATCGCCTAGCCGCTGGCCTGGAACGCGGCAGCGAGCATCCCCTGGCAGCCGCGATCGTGAAACATGCTGAGGCGAGCGGTCTGGCGATTCCCATGGCAAGCAACGTAACGACCATTCCCGGAAAAGGGATTCGTGGCACGGTCGAGAATCACGTGGTCCTCATCGGCACCTCGAACTTCCTTCAAGAGAATCAAGTCGAGGGGGAAGCGTCACGTCGCCGGCTCGAAGATTTGCGGCACGAAGCCCACGGCGTCGTGCAAATCGCCATCGATGGCAAGTACGCCGGACTGATCGCCGTTAGCGATCCAATTAGAGAATCGACGCCCGGCGCGATCAAGACGCTTCAAGACGAGGGCATCAAGCTGGTGATGCTGACGGGCGACAGCCGCACGACCGCGAACGCCGTGGCCCGTTCGATCGGCCTGACGGAAGTCATCTCCGAGGTTTTGCCGGCGGACAAGCTCGAACACATCAAGCGGCTGAAGAGCCAGGGCCATATCGTGGCCATGGCGGGCGACGGCATCAACGATGCCCCGGCACTCGCCGAGGCGGATGTCGGTATCGCGATGGGCACCGGCTCGGATATCGCCATTGAAAGCGCGGCCGTCACGCTGGTCCGCTCCGATTTGGCCGCCCTTGTTGAAGCACGGCATTTAAGCAAAGCGGTGATGCGGACGATACGACAGAATCTGATGCTCGCGTTTCTTTACAACGTCTTGGCGATTCCAATCGCGGCGGGGATTCTGGTCCCGCTGGGAGGAGGCCTGATCAGCCCCATCTGGGCCGCCGCGGCGATGAGTTTCAGTTCGCTGTCGGTGATTGGGAATTCGCTGAGGTTGCGAAGTCAGCAAAAGGAGTAGAAGTTATGCGAACATTAGAAATAAAGATCGTGTCGGGACGACCGACCCCAGTATTTGAAGGAGATGACAAGGAAGCATGGGTGAGAGAGGCCCTTCTCAGTGAGGCACAGAGTTTTCATGCTGAGATCATGAGGTCAATCATTAACGCTGAGAATACCAGCGACCACCCCGTTCAGTTTAGCGGCAACGAGGTTTGCCTGGATGCGTTTTCTAAACAGTCTGTGGTGACTGCCCAATGGCTGACTGATAGAAACGGAGTCGAATACGCGATAGAGATGCCGAACGCTGAGATTAAGCAATTGTTGGTTCAATGGCAGGCAATTTGTGCGGAGTTCGGCAAATAGAAATGCCCGAAGTCGGCAAGATTATAGATCTCATCGCACTCTGTCCTTAATCATCTGACTTACCGCCTTAAACCGCGGATGATCCGCCCCGCCGAGCCATTCGAAGGCGACCGTCTCGGCCGTCGTCAGGATCGCACCCTCCGATTCCATCCGGCGGATGGCGGTGTCTTGATCGAGCCGATGGCGAGACTGCACGGCATCGAGCGGCAGGAAAACGCCGAGTCCCTCGGCCAGCAGATCAAGTACCGTTTGCATGACGCAGACGTGCGCTTCCATCCCCGCGACGACGACGTGCTTGCGGCCGGACGAGCGTAGCTCGCTTAGAACCCCCGCGGCACCGCAACAACTGAAGGCGACCTTGGTGGGAATGGACGGCGGCAGCCGGCGGGCGATTTCCGCGGTCGTCGGGCCGAGCCCCTTTGGATATTGCTCCGTCGCCAGCACCGGCACTTCCAGCAGTTTGGCGGCGTCCATCAGGAACGCCACATCGCGGACCAGACCCGCGGCGTCCGGCATTTTCACCAGCAATTTGTCCTGCACGTCGATCACGAGCAGCAAGGAATTGAGCGTCGTCAGTCGGGGCATCGGCATGGTGGTCATCTCCCGTCGATCGGGCAATTCGCGAAGGCGGCTTCGAGACGAGCGAGTGCGGCGTCGAACGACCGTCGCTCTTCATCGCTCGGCGTCCAATCGCCAAAGCGAATGCGATAGTAGGAATCGGCCAGCAAGGGGGGCACATCCACAACTTCCACGGTGGCCGATTCTCGTGCCAGCGATTCGGCCACCTCTTCAGTGAATTCGCGTGCCGTCTGGCCTGGCCGAGGAACGAAACCCTGTCCGGCAAGCAACTCCAAGAGACGGGCATACATGGGAGTAAACGCCTTCAATGCCGGCCCATCGCCGCCCTCGCGATCCTGCCGGAATCGCCAACGACAACCGACGAAAACGAGGCCTACCCCGAGGCCGCTGAACAGGAGCCAAGGCCATGAGTGCTTGAAGTCTCGAATGTCCTCGGCAGCGGCCGCGATGTTTCTCTTCACGGCTTTGACGACTCGCTCACGGGTCGAGGTGTCATAGCTAATCACGAAATTGCGAAACATCGACTCTCCCCAGACGCGGACGTTTTGCAGCCAGTTCGAGAAGCCGTTCGCCTCCTCTTCCTGGGCATCGCCCAGCGGGGTCGGATCGAGACTGAGCCAGTGAATGGACTCCGATTTGGGATCGGGAGGCAACGCGTTCGCGCGCCGCGGCAACATGGTGACGGGAGGCGACCGCGTCACCAAT
Organism: Planctomycetota bacterium; assembly: GCA_021413475.1. Taxonomy (GTDB): domain Bacteria; phylum Planctomycetota; class Planctomycetia; order Gemmatales; family Gemmataceae; genus JAIOQJ01. The sequence continues at coordinate 12,702 of JAIOQJ010000220.1, forward strand.
ACCTCCGCCCAGGCGTGAGCATGGAGTTGGCGAACGTCGTACCAGCCGTCGCCGCGCGATTCACAACCGCGGAAGCCGAGCACGATTTGCGAGGGAATTCCCTGCGATCGCAGCATGAGCACCAGGGCAGAGGCGAACCGTTGGCAGTGGCCTGCTTTCGTGTTGAAGAGAAAATCCTCCACGGGATCAATGCTCTTATCCTTCCGGGATAGTTGCAGCGTGTAAATGAATTCGCCCGATTCGGAGAGATGCGTTTGCAAGGCACGCGAGATCGCTTCGTGATTTTTCGCCAACGGGGCACGTGTGAACGGATCGGTCTCGCGAATGGCGGCTTCGGCAAGTTTGCCATTTTGAACCAGTCGTTCGAGCAGTTTCGATGTCCAATTTCGTACTCTCTCGGCCATCGCTTGATTGGTGATTCGCGTAAGAGTGTCTTGGTATTTGTTCGATACATAAATCGGCGGACCAAGATCGGGCTCATGCAACGGCAAGGTGATCTGGGTATAGCCGCCCTGTGTTCCTGCTGGGGGGCTGTACCATTCGAATTGACCGTCATCCTTTTGCTGAACAGCCCCTCGAATCCCCTCCAGAACGAGAATGGGAGGGGAATCATTCGAACGCCAAATTACCGGATCGGCGACGATATTATAAGCCCCCACATTGCGATGCAGCCGATAGCGAAGATAGATCGCTTCGGGCCCGAAATCAGGCAACCGAGCGTTTCGCTGAGCCAACCGTTGATCGACCGTTGCACCGGGAACTCCCCGACGAACGCTGTTCGACGTCCGTTCCAGGACGATCAAACCCGAAGTGCGATCGCGAAGCCAGCGGCCGTTCTCGTAATGGCTCAGTGCCGAAGTACGCCAGCGTTGATTCGGCAGCAACGTGAATATGGGGTTCCCAACTGCGTCGTCGGCGTAAACTTCGAAAGCGATTTCATGATTTTGTTCCAGAGAGCCCGTGCGATTCAAATCGATCTGACCATCTCCGTGTCCCGTTTCCATGCGGCCGCGCAGGACCATTGAAAGTTCCCACGAGCGATCCCTCGGGCGCGGCGTCACCAGGAAGAGCAGCAGACTCACCATCGTGATGCCGAGCGACCAACGGATGGCCAATCGACCCAGTCGCAATTTCTTGAGCGGTTCCCCGACCGCGGCCGTCGTCCCAGGCGGAGGATCGGTAGGGCGAACGACCCGGTAGAGATGAAAAAGCGTCAGGCTCCAGGCAAAGCTAAAGACATAAGCGACGAGCAGGAACGCGAAAAACAGATCATTGGCCATGGCGCATCCAAGCGTCACGGCGAGCAGACCGATCCCCTGCATCGCCCAGAAGTCGCCGACATGTTTGGGTCGAAAGAGCTTGGCGGGCACCAGAATCATCAACACCGGACCGAGATATGGGAGCAGGTTGGCGGGAAAGGGAAGAACCTCCAGCAACCCCGGCGACGAACGCACAAACTGAAAAACAAGCCAGCCCACCAGTGCGATCGTCAGCACCGCCCCGACCATGTTGGCCGACTGCAAGGATAGCGACCAGCGTCCCTCGAACTGATAGGCGACCGCGATCAGTACAATCACCGAAGCCGTGATGTAAGGCGTTTCCGGCAACAATCCTTCCTCGGCGTAACCCAGGCAAAGGCAAGCCAGGGCCAGCGTCAAGTAGGTGCTAAGTCGGAATGCTTGCAACAATTGCATGAAGACGGTACTCGTGCCTGATGGACGGCCTTGGAAGGCCGTCCTACGAAGATTTCACCGGCTGCACTGGTCCTTCATACCACGGCAGCACATCGTCTGCCAGAGCGCGTGCGACGGATCGGCCGAGCAAGGCTTCCGCCTCGTCGGCCAGGGTCGAAGCCGGGTTGCTGGTCAGCACCAGGACGGGGGCCGTCGCAGACATCCGGCAAACCCGTGCAAACCAATCGGCAGCGGGGACCGTGGATTGCCCTTCTTCCACGGCCAGAATTTCCAGAGCGTGGTGTGCTTGTAAGTGCCCCGTGCCTGGCGGCAAGATTGGGCCTTCCGCTCGGGAAACAATCAAACTTAACCGTGCCGACGGTTCCCGGCATGATTCCCAGCAAAGCGTGGCAGCCAGACCGATCAACTTTTCTAAACGTATCTTGTCGTGCGCCGTTGGTGATTCAGGCAACCAGGGTTCGACCACCAGAATCAGCCCAGGGGGCGAACTCTCTTCGAATTCACGGACAAGGATCTGATTTCTTCGAGCCGAAGAGCGCCAGTGAATCCAGCGCGGGCTATCGCCCACACGATAATCGCGAAGCCCGTGGATTTCCGCTTCCTGGAAGGTGGGATGCAATCGTTGCCGCCGTGTTCGGCCGTCGCCGCGGGTTGAACGGGCCAGCCATTGTTTGAACTGCTCCGCATTCAATAAACCGAGCCGCGGCAGGATAATCCATTCCTCGGCCGGTCCAATCTCAAGCGAACGGCTGACGAGCCCGAATGGAAAGCTAGAAGCGGCACGCAGTGGTTGTATTCCATATCGCCCACGTCGCTCGATGCAATGCGTACACCTGATCCGTTCCTGCTCGCCGCGTGCTAGGCGGAGAATCATATACGACTGCTGATGATCCCGGCCGCGATCCTCGATCGTGATTCCGCGCGAAAAGCCACTCAACGTTCCGGAGATCTTGATGCTCGAAGAGAATGGTGTTCCGGCGAAAATCGGCCCATCGTAATGCCGCCGCGCACTGATCCCGCGGAGATCGCGCCGCACCATCCACCAGTTGACCAGCCAGAGTCCGAAGAGGAGGTACGCCAGCAAAACGAGCAGATTGATGCCTTTGAAGAGTCCCGTTATGAACATCACGAGAGACGCCAACAGCCAAAGCCGTCCCTCGCGGGTGAGGTAAAACCGTCTCGCTGGCACGCCCTTACCATCCACCAAGGGTAGGCGGATCGCCTCGTCCTTTCCGGGGGTTTCGGTGGGGGTCAGGAGCATGGATTGTTTATCTCAAACGAGCGGGGTTGCGTGAGCGCCCCGTGTTTGTCCGAAACCACGGGGCGCT
>JAIOQJ010000092.1 GCA_021413475.1 Planctomycetota bacterium
GAGCTGAACTCCGACGCCAGCGAGTCTGCCGAAGACGCATCGACCGAAGAGTCAGAGGAAGAGGAAGTCGAGGAAACCGCCGAGGCAGCGGAAGAGGATTTAGAATTCGACTTCATGGCTGACTCTCCCCCCGCGAAAAAAGGTCCCGCGGGCAAGGCCCCAGCGGCGAAGTCAGAGCCCACAATCTCTGAGATGCCCTCGGCGAAACCTGCTAAGGCCGAGAAGCCCGCCAAAAAAGGTTGGTGGCCGTTCGGTGGAAAGAAAGGCGAGAAACCCGCCGCCAAAGCAGCCTCACCCGCGGCCAAACCTGCGAAAAAGACCGTCGCGCCGGTCATTCCCGAAGAGACCGAGGAAGAGGAGCTGGAGTTCGAAGTGAACGAAACCGCGGAGGCCGAGGCGAGTGAAGAAAGCCACGCCGACGAGCCTGCCAGCGGCGGGTCGGACGAGGGCCTCGACGATTTCTTCAACCAGATGGGGCTGAAATAGCCTCTTCTCCCTGGCGCCGTGTTGCCGAGACGCATCCCTCGCTGGCCGATGATGCTCTGTCGCAACCGTTGCAAGCCGCACGCCCAAAATAGGTTACATTTAACTGGGTGAACTGCGGGCAAATGTCTGCCTGGAAGCGAAACCCTGCCGGGTCGAGCGGGGTTCTATCTTTCAGCGGAGGCGGACGGCATTTCTTGCCAAGGAAAAGCCCGCTACTAAGGATCATCTCGCAACAAGGGACCAAGCCATGCGTTGGTATCTCCGCGTTGGGTTGACGCTGCTGGCGATCACGGTGCTGGCCCAACACGTGCAGGCCACTTCGCCGAATCCCTCGCAACGGGTTGATCAACTGCTGGCAGAAGAGGTCTTCATCGGCGTCTCGCCCGGAGACTTGGCCCCCGTGGTGGACGATACCGCGTTCTTGCGTCGAGCCAGCCTCGACCTGGTCGGCGCACTTCCCAGTCCCGAGGCGCTGATGTTGTTCATTCTCGATCCGGCGAAGGACAAGCGTGCAAAGGCGATCGACCGACTGCTCGCCGACTCTCGCTTCGGCACCAACTGGGCGCGTTATTGGCGCGACGTCATTTTGTATCGTCGGAGCGAAGATCGAGCCCTGATTGTTTCGCAACCGCTCGAAGCGTTCCTCACCGAGCAGCTCAACGAGAACGTCGGTTGGGACAAGGTGGCCAAGGCATTTGTCGAGGCCACGGGCAATATCTCCGAAAACGGCGCCACCGGCCTCATCATGGCACAGATGGGGGAGCCCAACGATGTGGCGGCCGAGGTCTCGCGCATTTTCATGGGCATCCAAATCCAATGTGCCCAGTGCCACAACCATCCGACCGACCATTGGAAGCGTGAACAGTTTCACGAGTTCGCGGCCTTCTTCCCGCGTGTGAGCCTGCGGCCGGTGTTGGTCGACGGCAAGCCACGCGGATTTGAAGTGGCCTCCCGCGACAACGGTTTTCGACCGCGCATGGGTAATGGCCAGCCGGGCCGCGGCTCGCTCGAACATTACATGCCCGATCTCAAAGACCCCACGAGCCAAGGCAAGTTGATGACACCGGTGTTCTTCGCCACTGGGCAATCGGTGAAAACGGGCACCAAGGACCTCGATCGACGCGACAGCATCGGTGACTGGATGACCGCGACCAACAATCCGTGGTTTGCAAAAGCGTTCGTCAACCGCATCTGGGCAGAACTCGTGGGCGAAGGCTTTTACGAGCCCATCGACGACATGGGCCCCGACCGTAAGGCAACCGCTCCCAAAACGCTCGACTATCTGGCAGGCGAGTTTGCCGCGCGGAATTACGACGTGAAATGGCTCTACGAGACCATCATGAACACGACCGCGTACCAGCGTGAGGCCCGCCCGCGGCGGAACGAGGATCAACTCCCCTTCACCGCCAACACCACGCAGCCGTTGCGAGCGGATGTGATCTTCGACGTGCTCGCCAGCTCGCTCGGAATCAACCTTGATCAGTTCGGCGGGCGGCTCGGTAAAGCCGCGTACCCCGGCGTCCGGTTCGGTATTCGGTTCCTGTTCGATCAGGTGTTCGGCTACGATCCGAGCATTCGCCGCCACGAAGTCGCGGCCACGATCCCACAGGCCCTGATCCTGATGAACTCGGGCCCCTTGAACCAGGCGGTCAGTGGCAAGAACCGCTCGACGCGCTTGGGCAAGATGCTGAATAGCGACAAAGACGATCGTGAACTCGTCGACTTACTATATCTCCGCTGCTTGGCGCGAGAGCCGAACAAGGACGAGTTGCGACTTTGCCTGGCCCATGTGCGCAAGACCAAGGATCGCACCGAAGCCTTCGAGGACATCCTCTGGTCGCTCATCAATAGTTCGGAGTTTGTGCATCGCAATTAACCGGAAATCGAAGCTTCCACCTACGGCACTCTTCACAGGCCATTCGTCATGAACTTCCCACTGCGACACGAACTGAACTTGGCCGTCAACCGCGACGGTGTGATCGGTCGACGCGACTTCTTGCGAGGTATCTCGGCCGCGGGACTGGCGATGGGCTCGCTGGGTTGGGTCGACCAGATGAGCCTCCAGGCCGACGAACTCCGCCGCAAAGGAAAGGCCTGCATTTTGCTCTGGATGCAAGGAGGCCCGAGCCAGCTGGAAACCTTCGACCCCAAGCCCGGTCACGCCAACGGCGGCGAGACCAAGGCCATCGATACTTCGGTGTCTGGCATTCAAATCTCCGAGAATCTGCCGAAACTCGCCGCGAGTATGAAAGACCTGGCGATCATCCGCTCGATGACCACCAAGGAAGGGAACCATCAGCGTGCGAGCTTTCTGCTGCACACTTCGTACGTTCCCACCGCGAGTGTCAACTACCCGACAATGGGCTCGATCGTGACCCAACAACTCCCGTCCGCCGGACAGTTGCCGAGCTTCGTGCGGATCGGCTCGCGATTTCCGAACTGCGGCGACGGAGGATTCCTGGGCAACGAGCACAATGCCTTTGTCGTCAATAAACCCGACCGCAAGCCGGACAATGTCACTCCCGCGACCGACAACGATCGTTACGTCCGCCGACTTGGTTTGATGAATCAGTTGGATGCGGCCAGCCACGGTGACCCTCAACTGATCGCCCAGCATCAAAAGCTTTACAAGCAGACGTCGACCATGGTCTTGAGCCCGCAGATGAAGACCTTCGATGTTAGCCAGGAGAAAGACACCGTTCGCGACGCTTACGGCCGAAGCGACTTTGGCACTGCCTGCCTGTTGGCCCGCCGGCTGGTCGAGTCGGGCGTTACCTTCGTCGAGATCGGAATGGGGAACTGGGACACGCATGACGACAACTTCAAGCGATCAAAAACGCTCTGCGAGCAGATGGACCAACCTTTTGCACATCTCTTGCAGGATTTACGGCAACGCGGCCTGCTAAGCAACACGCTCGTGGTATGGATGGGCGAGTTCGGCCGTACGCCCCGCATCAACGCCCGTGGCGGTCGGGACCATTTCCCCCGGGCTTTCAACGCCGTTCTGGCAGGGGGAGGCATCCACGGCGGGCAAGTGATCGGTTCCACCGATGCCGGTGGCGAGAGTGTCACCGATGCCCCGGTGACCGAAAAGGACTTGTTCCAGTCGATCTACAAGAGCCTCAAGATCGACGCCGCTCACGAGTTCATGAGCCCCATCGGACGACCAATCAAGGTGGTCGATGGCGGCCACCCGGTCGACAAGCTATTTGGCTAGAACGGCCTGCGGCTGCAAGGGCGGGCGGATCAGCGGTTCGTGGCGGTAGTAGACCTCCAGAATGCACACGGCCAGTGCGGTCGTGTAGAGTCGACCTCCCGCAAAGTCGAAACTCGAGTGCGGCGTCCAACTGCCCAACTCGTGTCCGCGAGTTTCTTGTGTTCGAATCAGCAGCTCGCGCATCTTGAAATTCCAATCCTGCCATTCTCGGCCGCCGTAGTGGTGCATCACCTGCGTCCCGTAGTACCAGTAATACATCTCGGACTCCCTAGGGTCCGGCGGGTGCTTGGTTCTCAACCATGCGATGCCAGCCTGTAGCGATCGATTGTCGCCGCGCCAACCGGCATACATTTCCGAGAGCAGCCCCTCGGCGGTGATGGCCGGCGTGCCAGGTTTTTCGCCGGGCAAGTAGCTGAAAAGACCGGCATAGCGATCAGGCTGCACCGATTCCAAGTAACGAATCGCGTTGGAGAATGTCTCGTTCGGCACTTCGAGCCCTGCCGCCCGCGCGCTCCGCAGCGCCATCAATTGCCAGCCGAGCACGCTGGTGTCGCCGGGTTGTCCGGGAGCGTAGCGCCAGCCGCCGGCCGGGTGCTGCGCCTTCACGATAAAATCGACGGCCCGTTGTGCCGACGCCCGCAAAGTTTTGTCTCGGCTTAGGGCCAGTGCTTCGCACAACACCATCGTTGCCTGACCATGGTCGTACATGCCTCGGGCACCGTTCACGCGCAAATCGCCGTCGGCGCCCTGGTGTTCCATGAGCCAGTGCAGCCCCATTGCGACATTCTTCTGATAATTGCCTTGAATGTGGGTATTCCCCGCGCCGAGGAAGGCCAACAAGGACAACGCCGTACCGGCCGATCCCTGGGACGTATGCCCCAGGTGGCGACATTGGCCGTTGCAATCCCCCGCGGCGTCAAAGGCCTCGAGGCTCCAACTGCCGTCTGGATTCTGGTGATGCGCGATCCATTTCAGACCACGGGCGACAGCGTCCTCCGTGGCCTTGGTCCCCCCTTCGCGTTCCAATATCTGACCTCGCAAACGAGGATCGCGCCAGGCGAACATCGAAACGACCGAGCCGGCGCCGGAAGAAGGCTGCCCAGAAGCCGACCGAGTTGAAGTGGGGCCCAAACTGTCAACGGCATGGTTTGGCAGATTGATCGCCACGCTCAGCTGCATCGTTTCCGTGGCCGCAAACGGAGCGGCCTCGGACTTGGGCTCCAAAAGCTCTGATGCTGGGCACGATTCGCGGGGAGTCAGCGGAGTCGCCACGACATCGGGCTCGAACCGCTCGACGGGCTCGCGTGTCCGCGTGTCGTGCCAGGGATTATCGGCGATGGCGATCAACGTCAGCGGCGCATCCTGGGTCGCCTCGATAATCAACAAGCCTAAGATGACCATTAACGCCATGTGTATGGCAGCGCTGAAACACCAACTGGAGAGGTCCCGCTTGAACGCGGGATACCAGAGCGGGCTGCCATCTGCTCGCACCGCTTCGTCGTCAGGCTCTTGGATACGAATGACAGGAAACAGCGAAGCCTGTTGGCTAAGAGCGCTCACCGGTTTGCGTAACCGCGCTTCCCAAGCTGTTTGGGGCGTCA
>JAIOQJ010000123.1 GCA_021413475.1 Planctomycetota bacterium
ATTTGCGGAGTTCGTCGCGGCAGTTTCTGTTGATGCCAATAGATAGGTTTGGGATGCCGCGCCACCGCTAATTGTTCCGGTAAATTCGACCTGAATGCCGTAGGTGCCAAATCCCTGCTGAAGAGCAAAACTAAAGGTAGCCTTACCGCCAGTGTTGGTGCCCAGAACGAAATTGTTGGCGATCGTCACGGTCGTGGTCGAAGGGAACAAAAGGGACAAAGCAGTGGTCGTCGAATGATTCCCGAGTTGAACTGTACCACTGCCGAAGCCTTCCGCATGAGTCAACAAGAAACCTATGTCGCCCGTATTGCTGACACCGCCGGTAAATAGATTCTTCTTGTGAAATTCCGCATTGCCGATTCCGCTGAAAGTCAGGCTAGAGCCGGCGGTCTGCTCCACGATTTGGCTTTGGAATGCCAAGACTCCGTTGTTGACGAGTTGAATGGCACCATTGGTGACGCCCAATCGAATCTGGGTCGTTGATCGATTTTTCTGAAATTGATCGCGAATGATCAATTTCGCATTGTCTACCTTGAGAAGAGTGTTCTCGACGCCCGATATCGTGGCACCATTGAGTTGCAGAACGCTTGGCATCCACGCTTCCGGAGATAGATTCCCGATCGTCAGGTCGCGAAAAACGGATCCGTTCGCGGCAATGCTGATCGCACCTAGCGATAACAGGCCGTCGGCGGATGCCGGCGACAGGTCGAATCCAACGGCCCAACCGCCGAATGTCGAATGTGTAATGGCAGCGATATCGCTTGACGAATTGCCGTCCAAACTAGCCGAGTTCGTGACACCGGGAAAACGGTTGGTCAGAACCCCGCTCCAATTTGAAGTCGAGAACCAGTTCCCTATTCCGGTTGTTGAGCCGCTCCAGGTGTAAGTGCTTTGTCCCGATGCTTGCGAATCGAGGAGAATGCCCGCAGCGAGAACAAGTAAGCAAAGCAGATAAGGACGAAGGCAATACATACAGGCCCGCATGGGTGAGAGAATTGGAGCGCCGTTAAACACCCCACATGCTAATGTCTGACACGATCGCAGTCCAGCGAAATGCGACATTAAATGAGGCAAAAGGGCCGGGAGTGCTCGCGTCCTTTTTTGCTGCCGCCCGGCCTTCAAGCTCCACTACTTCCCCTCAATCCCATACCGCTTCGCAATCGCGGTCGCTTCGTCGAGGGCCTTGGTCTTTGAGTGCGTCTTTTTCATTTTCTCGACGGCGTCTTTCAGTTGGGTGATCAAGTCGGCATTGTCTTGTCGGAACCTCTGCTGCAACGGATCGAAGCTGCCGGGCTTGCCGCCGAGCGTGGTGTCGAGTTTCTTGACGGCGTCGAGCGATGGTTTGGCGCGAAGCTCCGCGGCAACGGTCTTATCCAGTTTGAGTTGGGTCAACATTGCCGTCGCCTTCGCACCAAGCTGCGTGTTCTTGAACGTGATCGGCAGCTTTTCGAGGCGTTCATAGGCCACCAACGGCTCGCTCTTCATGATCTTCTCAGCGTCGTCGAGCCGTTTCTGGCCGGTCGCGGTGATTTGCTTGATGAGTGCCTTGGTCTGCTCCGCATTCGCCCCGGATTCACTGCGATAATAGGCGACCATCTTCTGCAACAGCGGACCGAGCGGTTGCCCCTTCTGCAAGGCATCGACATAGACCATCACCCCCGGTTCAAATTTCTCGATCTCGGTGGCCGCGACGATGGCCTTGCCGAGTGCGGAGCGCATTTTAATCTCAGCGCCAAAGAGCGTGCCGCGATAGACGCACTTTCCCGTGTGGTCGAACACCAAAGCATGTGGATACGTTTTGAATCCGTCCAACTCTTTCAATGTACCATTGAAGAATTGCGGCAGAGTGATGCCGCCCGAACGGATCTTGTCTCTCGCGATGGTGTCCTCGGCGATCGGAACCGCATTTGGAATTCCCCAACTTGCCTCGCCCAATACGACCAAGCCGAAGTCGCTCAGTTCATCGTGCCAGGATTGCAACTTCCGGAGCGAAGGGCTCACGTCGGGCCAACTCGGCTCCCAGTATGACAGCAACACCGGGTGCCCATTCAAGTCTTCCTTGGTTAGTGTCGCCATTGTCAACGGCCTGCCGAGTCTCAGCCCTTCAAGGGTGAGATCGAGGTTAAACTCGGGCTTGTCCTTCGCGGTGATCTTCGGGTCCTTGCGCCGGCCCCACATGCTTTCAAGCATCTTGAAAGATGCCGGGTCGTGCTTCTTGAGTTCTTCCCGATTGTGCGGGAATTGGTGCAGCGAATCGAGATAGGCGCAGGTCAATTCGGCGAAGAACTCTTTTTCGTTGGTGGTGAGATAGGTCGACTTTTCGTAAAGCTTTCGCTCCATCGCCTGTCTGAATGCGTCCTTGATCGCTTGATTTTCGTAGCCGAGCACGAGATCGTGGAAAGCGTGCGCGAACTCGTGCAGAAAAACGCTGTCGTGCGCCTCTTCCGTTTGATGCCGCTTGGTGACGCCCTGCATCTGCAAGATACGCACGCCGCTGACGTAAACCGGGTCCTTACCAATGATAATCGGCCGCGGATGGGTGCCGAGATAGAGCCCATACGCGTTGCCGGCTCGCCCATTCGACATTTGTTCGCGCACGTCCCACTCGACCCAGAGTTGCACATTATTGCGGATCGTGTCGGCCTGCTGCTTCGTCATCACACGGCTGATCAGTTTCAATTCCACTTCGAGGCATTCAAGCGGCTTACGCTTGTAGCTGGTGTTGTCTTGCTCTTTGAGAACGTCGTCGCGCACCAACACGGTGAAACCATCAATGATGAATTTCTTGAAGCCGGGCAGAGAATCAACTTTCTTCCCCTTGGAAGCGATCGACTTGTCTTTGGGGGCTTGAGCAATGCCCGACTCGGCCGCCAGGAATGTGATGCATGCGACAAGAAGCAGGGGGCGCATGAGAGTATCCTCGGGATGGACGGACGGATGAAGTCCAATGGAACTGAGCAACTTTAATGGACTGGATTGCCCAACGCAACAAAATATCAACCGAGCCCGTGAAAAGACTCTTCTGATCGCTTTTCTCGACTGCCTTCACTTCCGGAAGTAACTCTCGATGTCGTGCCCGGCAATCATCGACCACGGCCGCCAGTCGTCCGCCTTCAGCCGATCCTTCTGCTTGGCCCGCAGATACTTTTCCAGGCACTCCTTCGCATCCTTCCCCGCAACAATGTCCGCCACCGCCTTTGCGATCTCGCGGTCCTCGTCGGTCGTCGCGACGGCCTTCGCCAGTCGGTCCCGGAGGAACTCTTTGAGCTTGTCGGCCGCCCCGAACGCCCGGAACGCCGCCTCGTCCTGGGCGACGGCCAGCGACCGGAAGTTGCCGTCCTTGTCGAAATCGAAGCAGAACCTGGTGCGGGCGATTCCGCTCTCCACCGGTCCCGCTTCCGGCCGTTTCCACTGTGCGGTCAGGGTCTGCCAGTGGAAAGTGTAGTTCATTTGGAACCCTTTCTCCAGCTTTTGGTGCCCGTCGTATTCCAGCCTTGCCAGAGCCGCCCACAGGTGGGCGCACAGCATGACCTGCGGTGCTTCGGACTCGACCAGGGCACCAGCCTTTACCATCAAGTCCGGCTCTCCGGCGTGGCTGATCTTCTTGCCGATCGCGAAGCCGCTCCCCTTCCGGTATGACTGAGCCACCACGATCCGCAGAACGTCCAACCGGTCCTCCGGAGTGAGGTCATCCCAGGTCGGAGAGAGCTTCCGCTGGAGCGCGCTGGCCCGCTGGAGAACGCGGATGACCCGCTTCGACGGCTCCGACAGGGAGGCGTTCTTCTTCAAGAGTTCGTACAGGTCGGTCAGCGTACCCTTCAGAAACGCGACCTCCGCCGCCGTGAGATCCGCTACGGCTCCATCCCCGATCGGAAGGAGCGAGCGGTCGGAGTGGACGAAGGCCCGGAGCTTGGGGTCGTACTCGTAGCGGCCGTCGTCGAGGTCGATCCGGACGAAGTAACCTGGCGCGAACGTCCAGCACACGTCCCCATCCGACGGGCCCCGTAACGCCGGGCTGCTAGGATACATCACCTGATTCTCGGCCCGCGTCGGCTGGTCGTGGCGGAAACGGACGCGGCCGTCGGCCTCGATGGCCGTGAGCAAGATTCCCTGGCCTGTCCCGCCGGTGTAAGCACCCCACTCCTCGCCGTTGAATGATCGGAATACCGCTTTACGCCCGCGGACACGCTCGTAGCCCGGCACCAGGGCTTTTTGCACGAGTTGATGCTGGTAGCACTTCTTGTCGGCCGGGCTAAACTTCCAAATAAGCTCTGGCCGTTGCCGGTTCGACGGGGCGAAGGTCAGGAACTCCACCTTGTCCGCCGCGAGTGTCTCGACCGTCCCCGACATCAGCCCGATTCCTTCCTTGAAGGTAACCGACCCGTCGGCAGCGACCTGAAACTGGCCGGGACTGATTGTAGGTTTACCCACCGGATGGATCGTCGTCGCGACATTGTCCCCGAGCAAACGCCACGTGACAGGGCGGGTCGGAAGCGGGACGGCGACCTTGCTACCCTTCAGCCCGAAGGTTGCGTCGTCCTTCTCGGTCGGCGGCAGCAGCTTTTCAAGCGAGACATAGCGGGCGGCACCGCCGATTACGATCAGGGCGAACTTGCCCTTCTGGGTAGAATCGAAGTCAACATTGGTGTCGTCCAACATCGCGGGCGCCCGGAGCTTCCAATCCGTCAGCGACTTCTCAATTTCCTTCGCGATGACCGGCGGTAGGGGCTGAGACTTCAGTGGTGGAGGTTTTTCATTCTTGGCCTGGGCCGCCGACGATGTTGGTAGTGCCAACAAGGTGCTGAGCGTGAACAGTGCACAACCGGCGGCAACGCGACAGGCGAGGCGGTCGAGTCTGAGTTGGGCCATCAAAAGACCTCCAAGTATCACAAAACGGGGTCGGGTGTCTCTTAAAAATACTCCCGACCCCTTTTCGAACGCTCAGTCCAGGGTCGAGCGACGAAGTCGGCCGGCGGGGGACACGGCGGTGAGAAGATGGCCGCGTCGAGCACCGCGAGCACCAGCTTATCCCCGTCGAATTTGTACAGCCACTCTCGCGACGGTGCCGGGTCCTTCGATTTAGCGCCCGGGCCGCGATCGTTATACGGCAACCCATCCTTGCCCAGGAAAGTGACGGTCATGACCTTCGGGGTCGCGCCCGCCTGAAGAGTGAATGAGAGGTGTTGGAGGGGGCCGTTCGCAAGCCCCTTGCCCAGTCGGTTGCCCTTGATGTGGATACGAAAGTCCTCGACGCGTAGGTCGGGCGGCAACTTCTGTTTTGGGTCGCCCGTGTCAAGCGACTCACAGGCCCACACGCCCTGAAGCCGTTCGGAGTCGGCCGCGGCCTTGCGCTCGGCGGAATCCGGCTCGGGTGAAGAGACCGCGTCCGGCCCTTTCCGCGAACATGAACACACGAAAATGAGTGCCGCCGCAGTGAGCAAAGAACCAAATCGTCCGGCCATCGGAAACGTGCTCATCCGTACTTCTCCGAAAAAAGGGCCAAGGATTCCATTCTTTCCGCTACTTCCCGACGACCGTGCGCATCACCATTCTTTTAAGTTCTTCAGGACAGCTGGGGATCAAATCGATCCGGGGCCAAACGTTGAGAAAGCGGTCCTGAATGGCGTCATTCAGAAATATAATGGTCCAGAGAGCGGGCCCAAAGCTGTAGGTCCCCTTGGCGGGGCTTACCCGTCCGTCCACGACCGTTCCCGAATTAAATTCCTTGTTCTTCTGCTGCAATACTCGGATGGCGTTGATCGTTGCCGGGCCCACGACTCCGTCGACTGTGACGGCCTTGGCTGCCGCCAGCACTTCGGGACGCGTACTCGGACGCGGGGAGTCGGCGATCACCTTGAAGGCAAACTGAACCAGCAAGACATCCTCCCTCAGGTTGCTCGCCGGGGCCGCCCCCACCACGGCGTCCACATTAAAGAAGCAGGGAAGTTCATCGACTGTTGGGATGGGTGCCACGAGATGAGCCATGGTGTTCTCCGATCGTTCACTAGAGGGATTAGTCTTCCAAGTACTCCAACGTTGTGTCTATGACGGAGGCTTCCTAAAGCACGGTCTTGTTCTCATCCACGGCGAGCCGCCTCGATTGCGGCGACGTCGATTTTTGTCATCTGCATCATCGCATCAAACGCGCGCTTGGCGGCAGCGGGATCGGGATCGGTGATCGCTTTCGTCAGGGCGATCGGCGTAATCTGCCAGGACAATCCCCATTTGTCCTTGCACCAACCACACGCGCTCTCCTGGCCGCCGTTGCCAACGATCGCGTTCCAATAGCGATCCGTTTCGGCCTGGTCAGCGGTCGCAACCTGGAACGAGAACGCTTCGCTCTGCGTGAACGCGGGTCCGCCGTTGAGCCCGAGGCACGGGATACCCATCACGGTAAACTCGACCGTCAACACATCGCCTTTCTTGCCCGACGGAAAATCTCCCGGCGCGAGGTGCACCGCGCCAACGGATGAATCGGGGAAGGTCTTGGCGTAAAACCGCGCCGCGTCTTCGGCACCGCCATCGTACCAGAGACATATGGTATTCTTCGCTGGATTCGCCATGTCATTTCTCCAAACCAAAGAGGGGGCAAGCGGGGACGCGTGCCCTACGTAGCACATGCGTCCTCGCTTGTGCCTCATCATTCCTACTTGGCAACCACCTTCACTCCCGGCGGCTTCCAAGTGCCGTCGAGGATCGACGGGTCCTTTTCCTTCGGCCAATAGAGCCGCATCATCAGGATGAACTTGCCCTTGGGGGCAGGCAGCCAGTAGGCTTCCTTGTCCTTGCCGGGGGACTCGTTTTGAATGTAGAGATCGAGCGATTCGTCGGCGTTGTACTTCAAGTTGTTCCGCGGGCTAACCGTGTACTTGTTGAGCGGGTTATCCACGAAGAAGTAGTCGCCGTTGTACATGGTGATCGACCAGAAGGAGTCGACCGGCGGGGTCTGCCCTTTGGGAAAATGCACGACGTACTTGTTCGCCCCGCTATACGGCTTGCCGTCGGCATCCACCTCCGAAGTAGGATAGACGGCATCCTGCGGCCGATTGGCACCGAGTCCGATCGCCGTGATCAACGCCCGTTGCAAATAGTCAGTGCCATAAACGCCGGCCTTGGTCGTGAAGATCCAGCCGTTGATGTCCGAACCCGCGTTCTTGAAGTGGCCCATGATCTTCTTCTGGGCGGTCTCGGGAATGACCTTGGCCGCGGCGGCCGGCAGCTTCGTCGCGTCGAAGTCCTTGCCGGGCACCAGGCCGATCTTGGCCATCTTCTCGACGATCGGAGCGTCTTCCTTGGCTGGCGGATTGTCCTTCATCAGTTTTGCCAGCAGCGTGAAGTACGCGGCCGCGTCCATCTTGTGGACCTGGTCGCGTACCGGCGTTTTCCCATCAATGTTGGGATCGACCTTGCCGGCCGGCGGCGTGTACGGCTTGCCGACAGCGCTCAGCGGCCGCAGGTCGTACTTGTCCATGATGGCATGGCAGGCCGCGTAGCCTTCCGGCGTGCCGGTGCAATAGGTCCGGCCGAGAATCCACACCATGTTGGTGGGGGCTTTGAGTTCCTTCACTCCTTCAGGCAGCTTTCCCGTCCAGCCGGGGCCCGTGATCGCGTATGACTGGGCCTTGGTGCCCGTCGTGCGTCTGCCGGGGACCTCGAATACGTCGGTCCAACCGCTGAGCATCGGCATCAGGAAGTAACGGTAGTCCATATCCGGCAGGCTCAGGACGTAGGGTTCCTTGCTGAGATCCAGCCAGGTGGTCGAATAGAGCGTATCCGCGTTCGGGGCGGTCACGTCCTTGAACGCGGCATCGGGATACTTCCGCATGAGCAGGAACTGACCCATCGGAGCGTGGGCTCCCTGCGGCGTCGCCACGTTGGTCATCACCCGCCGGGTGATTTCCATCGTGACGAGCGAATAGCCGTAGACGTAGGCCTCGATGCCGATCTCGGCCGCTTCCTTCTCCTGAGCGAAGGTCGGCCGACCCGTGAGGATCGCCATACCGAGTGCGAAACCAGCCAACCAAGATGTCGCAGACTTCATAAGAGATGTGCCCGTCGTCGATGGAGCGACTGATCCGATCGAGTCCCACTTCACGAAAAATTCACGCAAGCCGCGGGGGGCATCCGAATGGAAAGCCAGTCCCACTACTCGTCGCCAGAGAGAGCTTGACATGAAATGACGAAAAAGAACGCCACCGGCGATTGTATATTGGCCGAGGATTTCGGCAAATTGGCGGGGAGAATTGCGAGGCGAGCCGGGTCGAATGAACACCGAGAGGATTCACTTAGCTGAAAGCCGATAGAGAGGTGACTGACCGCCGAACGGGTACTGCGAACGGGCAAGTTTAAGTCGGGCTCTCATGCCAGAAATCAACACTCCTGTATCAGCTCGTGCTTAGGGCTCGCGACCATTTAACGCCTGCCACTCCTCCCATATTCGGTCAGGGTCGAGTCTCGGCAGTTGAATCTGAGCATCAAAGGCCGCATGAAATTTGTCTGCTTGCGACTGCGTCACTTCAATCCATTTGGCGTTGTCGCGAACAGCGATTACTTCCTCTTGAGTTAAAGGAGCGCCTTTCGCTGCCTCAGAATCGTCCAACAGGCCGACAAGCGGATTCGGATAGATGCGCACTTTTGGCACATTGGGGCTCTCAGCGCGACGGCCGATCAATTTACGAAACCAATTGAGCATGATTAGTAAGTTGAAAAGATGTTTGGGATGATTTATCGCACCGTCGCGCCAACGAGTAAAAAGGGGACGGTCAGGACGGGCACGTTTATCGTCCTCTCTTTCGTTTCTATTTTTCGTTCCTGCGGATGAACCGCACGATGTACCCGGCTACCGTACCGGCATCATGGCTGTGGTGGCGGCTCGCTCATGTGAAAGAGCCCCCAGCCATGGCCGTCGGGGTCGAGAAAGCTGTGCGTATACATGAAGCCAAAGTCCTCCGCCTTGTCGTGGGTCGAGCCTCCCGCGGCGAGGGCCTTCGCGACGAGATCGTCGACCTCCTGGCGGCTCTCGCAACTGAGGTTGAAGAGGACTTCCACCGACTGAGTCGTATCGCAGACGGACTTGGGCGTGAATTCGCGGAACTTGGCGTGTGTGCCCAGCATGACGAAAGTCGTCTCGTTGATGACGACGCACGCGGCCCCATCGCCGCTGAACTGCGGATTGAGTGAATAGCCAAGCGCCTGGTAAAAGGCCAACGACTTTGGCAAGTCAGCGACGGGGATGTTGAGGTAGATTTGTTTGTTCATG
Organism: Planctomycetota bacterium; assembly: GCA_021413475.1. Classification (GTDB taxonomy): domain Bacteria; phylum Planctomycetota; class Planctomycetia; order Gemmatales; family Gemmataceae; genus JAIOQJ01. The sequence goes on from JAIOQJ010000123.1 coordinate 9,260, forward strand.
TGGTCCTTTGGTTTTTCTGTTGATTGGTGCGGGGCGTTATGGTGCCGAAAAACACGCTACCGACTCAGTTTGGCTTGTGCTGCCCGCACCTGTTCAGCCATTTGCCGAGCAGCCCACAAGTCTGGCACCTCGATCTGGACACCGTGCGACTCCAGTGCGGTAAACAGGACCGCCGCCGCCTCAATTGGGAAAGTACGGAGATTGACCTTCACTCGACTACCATCGCGCTGCTCGACCCAGAACCCGGCAGCGCCCTGTGGGGCATTCTTGGCCCGCAACACCTCAATATACGCGCGGCCCACATCGGCAAACGCGACTTCGCGCGAGCCACTCAGGTTGCGGTACTTGAACCCTTTCGGCCCGATCTCCAGTCGCAGCACCTGGAGCAGAATGAAAAAAAAGGCTGCGGCAGCTACGATGATCCCAAAATACGACCAGTCTCCCTTCTTTACCGCAATGAAAGCTCCCAAACCCGCGAATAGCGCGGCGAAGATGCCGACTACGACGAGCAAATGGGCACCCACGCGGTAGACTCGGGATCCGGTCGCTGGTTCCCCTTCCATATACCCTCTCCCTTGCCAACAATCATTCGGCGGAATTATTACTGTTCGGTTCTTCCGTACACGACTGGTTCGCCACGTGCGACACGGTCGCTAGGCTAAGCTGTCACGAGACGACCCGCAAGAGAGAAATGCTGATTCACGAGAGTCATACGGCAACGCGGTGACGCGTGAACCGTTGCCACCGTACATCCCCGCGTAGTTCTTCTTCTTTTCCTTTTTGCGAATCACCCCAACACGCGTGAAGCCCCCTCGTTCGAAGAACGGATTGGCGTGGCCCATCGCTTAAGCCGCGGTAGCGGCGGCATATGGTAGCCCACGGCGCTAGCCGTGGGGTAGGGTTTCACGGCCCAAGCCGCGGTAGCGGCG
>JAIOQJ010000124.1:0-1195 GCA_021413475.1 Planctomycetota bacterium
TCGAAGAGATACTCCGTCGAGCGATGCGCTTTGGTCCGCCCGTCGGGTCCCAGCGCGCGCACAAGATCGACGCGATCGATCGGCTCCTTGGTACTGACGACCCAGAGAGCCGTCAGGGCCAACGGATGACCGCTCGGCATCTCGGGCTTGTTGCGGGTCGAGGGAAGAATGATGGTCACGGCCTCGATATTCGAGGGGCTCGGCGCGTATTTGCCGTCAAACACCTTGATTTCATCGGCCCCAATCTGGGAAAAGACTTTGCGATAAAAGGCCATGGAGGGAGCGTTCCATATCTCCCCGACGCGGACGTGTAGGAAGCCGATGGTCTCGCTGGTCAGCAGCGACTCGACGGCGGAAGCCTTGCCGTCGGCCGCCTGAAGCGAGGTTGCAGGCGCGAAGAGCAATAGTACGGCGAACATACCGAGCGGGCATTTCATGGTGTACTCCTTGTGATCGGTGGACGCGGCAGAAAGGTAGCAAGATTATGAAGGGCGGGAAATGAAGATACAAGGGGGGAGAAGAAAAAAACATCACGCGGAGCGTGATAAGTACATTGGCCAAAGTACTCATCACGCTCCGCGTGATGTTTTCGACTTCCGATTTTCACTCACGTTTCAGTTCCTTTTCCCATTCGAGAAGCAGGTCCATGAAAGCAGGATTCGGACCAATGATGTCGCGTTTGGAACGAACGAAGGCCAACGCTTCATCGCGCGACCACTTATTCTTGTACATGTAGTAGGCCGTCACCACCATCGGGGCACGGCTGATACCGCCATGGCAGTGAACGTAGGTTTGTCGATTCGCGCGCTGCTGTTCATCGACGAATTCAACTCGCTTCCGGAGCCACTTCAGGCTCGGGGCCGGCGCGGCATCGGGAATTGGTTCCCAGCTATGGATTTCAGCATGATAGGAGTCTTCGGCTTCACACAAATTCAAAACGGCCTTCGTTCCGGGCGGCGGTTTTTTCACCGAGCCGCCGAGATATAGGCCGTCTTCGATCTTGGAGTATGTTGGCTTCCCGTCCAGATCATCGATCGCCTGCGACCAGATGTAGGCGGCCACGCTCGTGGTGATCACGAGCAGTAGCACCATGATGACTTGCCGACGGGTTTTGAGCATTCGATCGATCTCTGGCGAGTCGGCCCGCGTGAGCGGCCGGAGCACGCGTCTCAAACTCCGGCCGCTCACGCGGGCC
>JAIOQJ010000124.1:1206-17290 GCA_021413475.1 Planctomycetota bacterium
GGAGCACGCGTCTCAAACTCCGCCCGCACACGCGGGCCGGCTCGCCTTGTCCATCATACTGGACCAATCCCTCGATCCACAATTCCTCCCATCGCTAAACTCAACGTGACCGGGTCACAAAATCGTCACGGACATTTTGTTTCGCGCGCATCGCTGCATAAAATAAGGTAGATTTCAAGCGAAGAGGCTCCCCAAATCCAATGCGGCGACTTGGCATTGCCAGGTCCCGAGGGGGGTGGTATCGTGCCCGACTCAGTTGAGACCGCTTCCGGTCACGGCCGGGCTACACGTTCCTCACCAGCGCTTTCCTCCGGACCTCTTCGGCCTCTCCTTCTCGGGCTTCTCTCAGCCCCTTGATCGTTTATCGCCATTCATGGAGTCGTGCGTCAATGACCTCGAACCTCCTCACTACCGTCGCGCTCCTGCTGGTCGCCAGCACTCTGTCTGCCGGCGTCAAGCCAGATTTGTTCTGGAACCCTGACGACCTCAAGCCCGGCATGAAGGGGACCGGTCAGACGGTCATGAAAGGCACGAAGATCGAATCCTTCGACGTCGAGATTCTCGGCGTCCTCAAGAACACTGCCCCAGGCCGCGATATGGTGATCGCCCGACTGTCCGGCCTGGGGCTCGAGAAAACCGGCGTCATCGCGGGCATGAGCGGTTCGCCCGTGACGATCGACGGAAAGCTGGTCGGTGCCGTCGCCTACGCCTGGCAGTTCGGCAAGGAGCCGATCGCCGGCATCACACCTTTCTCGCAAATGCGATCCTTTGTGGAAGCGTTCGAACAACGGGAACGTGCGGCCGACAAGCAGATGCGCAAGCTCGACCTCCGCGACCCGTTGAAGATTGGCGGCCGACAATTTTCCACGGTGGCCGTCTCGTCCTCGTTTGATGCACCTCAGCAGGTTTCGAGCGGCGCTGCGGCCGATGAACTCTGGATGACGCCGTTGCGAACGCCCGTTTCCGCGACCGGCTTCTCCTCGCATAGCCTGGAGCTTTTCCGCGACCAATTCGGCAAAAATGGTCTCTTCCCGGTAATGGGCGGAGCGACCCCCGCGAAGATTGCCGAGGAGGAAAGGAACGTCGCCCTGCAACCGGGCGGAGCGATGGCGATGGCCATGATCACCGGCGATTTCGACATGTCCGGCATCGGCACGGTCACGCACATAGACGGCGATCGCGTTTATGGATGGGGACATCCCAACATGGGCCTCGGCGCCTGCGATTTCCCGATGCAGACCGGCTACATTCACACGGTTTACCCCCGGCAAACGGTTAGTTTCAAGATGGGCTCGCCCCTCAAGACCGTCGGCGTCGTCAATGCTGACGTGAGCACCTGCATTGCCGGTACGCTGGGCCGCAAACCTGACATGATTCCTGTACGTCTCAATGTCCGTCGTGAAGTCGGCGACACGCGGATCTTCAACGTGCAGATCGTCCGCCAACGCGGTCTGCTGCAATCCTTGATGTTCGCCTGCCTCACGAATGCCATCGACATGGAAGGCGAGCTTCCCGATGAGATGACGGCCGACATTGAAGTGACGATCGAACTCGAAGGCCGTGCGCCGGTTGTCCTCCGGGACACTTTCTCCGGGTCATCGATTGCCGCCGGCCGGGCCCCGAGCGCGCTCTACACTCCGATCGCACAGATGATTGCCGGGATCCAGAATAACCCGTGCGGGCTTATTCGCATCAAGTCGATCGATTGCAAAACGGTGATCCGTTCGGGCCGTACTTCCGCGGAAATTGAAGCGGTCGAACTCGATGCCGACACCCTGGCACCCGGCGAAACGCTCAAGGCCACCGTGCATCTGCGGCCCTGGAAGAGCAACTCAGTTCGGCAAAGGATCGAACTGAAGCTCCCTGTCGATCTGCCGGAAGGAAGCTACACGTTGACGATCTCCGACGACCTGACCCGGGCTCGCAACGATCTCCGCGATCGGCCCGACATCAACCTGGCCAGCACCGTCGACGGCTTCCTGAAGGGCCTGCAAACCTTCACGGAAGGGAAACGCACAACGCTCGCGGCACGCATTCCGCTGAAATCCTCGGGCGTGGCCGTCGGCGATCAGCCGTTGCCGAACCTGTCGCCCGGAATGGTGCAGTTGCTCGGCCAGAGTCGAAAAACCGGGACGCAGCTACTTGGCTCGTCTCTCTCGGCCCGACAGCCCACGGAATGGGTCATCGTCGGCACGGACACGATCACGTTCACCGTCGCCCCGCGGCGCAGCAAATCGGCTCCGTAAGAAAGAGAAGACGATTGAACCACAGAGACACAGAGAACACAGAGAACACAGAGAAGACAAGACAAGAAATTCGAAATCGTGTAGTGGAGGTGTCTGCGACGAAGCGACGCAAGATTTAGCTCTGCTTCTCTTCTTTTCTTCTCTGTGCTTCTGTGTCTCTGTGGTTCAAATGTCTTTGGTTTTGATTCAACGACCCCTTGGGCTTTGCGAGGGACTTCCACATGATCCTCCAGCGATTTCTTGTTCTCACTTGCGTTCTACTATTCGCGACGACCCCACTGTCCGCGAGCAGGTTGAAGACCTGGCACGTACACTCGGCCGGGCAACACGGCGACGCCCGCTTCGAAAACACCGTAATGAGCGATCAGGGGACGATCCGCCTGGCGCGGCTGGTGAAGCCGCTCGCCTTGGCCGGGATCAATTCTTCGCACATCTGGGACATGGTCGAGGATCGCGAAGGCAACTTGATCCTCGCAACCGGCACCGAGGGGAAGATCCTGAAGGTTTCGAAGGATGGCAACGTCACCACGCTACATGAACACAAAGGTGGCCCGTTTCTGAGCCTTGCCCTCACTGCCGAAGGCACTCTCTACGCGGGCACCGGTCCCGATGGCTTGATCGTCAGCATTTCACCCAGGGGCGAAGCGAAAACACTCTGCGAAACCGGCGAGGGTTACGTCTGGTCGCTGGTTTATAATGCCGAAACCAAATCGATCTTCGCGGCCACCGGACCGAAAGGCCGGATTTTGAAAGTCGCGCTCGACGGCACATCAGAGATTTTTTTGCAGACGAAACAAGATCACATCCTCTGTCTGGCCGCCGGCGAGACGGGCACGCTCTACGCGGGAACGGATAAGCAAGGATTGATCTATCGCATCGATGCCAAGGGGAAGGGCCACGTTCTTTTCCAGGCACCGCAGGGAGAAATCCGCAGCATGCTGGCGACGCCCGAGGCGCTCTATGTCGGCACCTCAGCCCCGACCAAGAAACGCGGCTCAGCGACGGCGTCGGCGACGCTGACTTCGCTCAAGGATTCCACCAAAGACGGCGAGCGCTCGACGACGCGTGCCTCGACGCTGACGCCGCCCGCGACCGGAGAAAACTCGGTCTACCGCATCGCCCCGGACGGCGGGGTGCGCGAGATCTTCCGCGACAAGTCGCAGATGCTCAGCCTTCTGAAGATGAACGGCAAACTGCTGGTCGGCACCGGCATGGACGGTCGGCTCTTCTCCGTGGATGAAGCCACCCGCGAGTTCGCGGAGATCGCCAAGCCCGACGTCGGCCAGATTATGCGGTTGGTCCGCCGAAGTGATGGTAGCATCGCTCTCGGCACCGGCGATGTCGGCCAAGTATTCACACTCAGCGAAGGCGTTGCTCCCAAAGGCACGGTTCTCTCCGAGGTGTTCGACGCCAAGCTCGTCAGCAAGTGGGGCGCGATCTCCTGGCGCACGGAAGTTCCGAAGGAAGGATCGGTCACGGTCGCGGTCCGCGGCGGCAACACCTCCGAGCCCGACGCCAACTGGTCCGACTGGTCTCCCGAATTCAACGACCAGGCCAAGGCCAGTTTCCACGGCCCGACGTGCCGATTCGTGCAGTATCGCGTCACGTTGCGTTCGACCGAAGGGAAATCGACCCCGGCACTCTTCTCGGTCTCGCTTCGCTATGCGAGCGTCAACCAAGCACCCGAGGTGCTCACCATCGAGTCGCCCGACCTCGACAACGGGCCGTTGAAGGACCCGAAGAAACTCAAGATCAAGTGGACCGCCACCGACCCGAACGAAGACGATCTGGCCTTCGATCTTTTCATCCGCAAAGACGGTTGGACCGACTGGGCCCGCATCGAGGAGGCCTTCGGCAAGACCGAATACGAGTGGGACACGACGACCATGCCGTCGGGAATCTATCGCATGAAAGTCGTCGCCAGCGACCGGGCCGACAATCCGGAAGAGACGGCCCTCACCGGCACAAAGGAAAGCGCACCGATCATCGTCGCCCATGACGCCCCGCGCGTGACCGTGAAACTCGTCTCGATCGAAAACGGCAAGGCGACCTTCGAGGCGACGGCAACATCATCGCTCGCCCGCCTCGCCTCGGCCAGCTACTCCCTCAACGGCAAACGCTGGATCAATATCTTCCCAACCGACGGCCTGTTCGATGGCAAAGAGAAAACGATCCGCTTCCACGCGGACGTACCGACGGCAGGTACGTACGTGCTGGTGCTAAACGTCAAGGACCTCGCAGCGAATACCGGCACGGCGGATGTGGTGTTTTCGGTGGGGAAGTGAGCTTGCTAACCCAACGCGCTAGCGAGGGAGGCGTCTCCCTTCGCTTACGCGTCGGGCTTCCAATCTCTTAATCATCATCGTCACGACTCCGCGACCTATCGCGACGCGGAGAACTATTCCTTGAACGCGGCCGATCGTCCTGATCGCGGCGGCGTTTTGGCTTCTTGTTCTTTGATGACATCAGATAGGCCCCGATGGCGCAGAGCCCCATGGGGAAGATCACTTTGCCGATGTTATACCCTAACTTTTCGGCTTCTGGAACACCTTCGGGCGGTTTCGATTTGTTAAAAGCGGAAGTTCCGGCGACGAGCATGCCCAATACAAACAAGATGATGCCAAAAGCCTTTTTCATGGATACGCAGTGCGTTTCAGCACTGACCTCTCACGAAACGGAAAAGAGGCCATGTCCTATTGTGGCATTGCCAATTAGACTCCGAATGGCTTGAGACGTCCAGCAAAAATTCCAGCCGCTCACCCGCACATTGACTTTCCTGTTGCGATCCCCTGCCGATCGATTAGAATCCTTTCTTCCACAAACTTCGGCGATTTCCGTTCTCAACGAGTCATGGACGATGTCTCACCCTTACCGCTACGTCCCCGTTCTGAGCCCCGTGTACCGCAGCGTTCGACGCAACGCGCTCCAGTACTGGTACGCCGGTAATCAGGTCGAGTGCGAGTTGTGCGGCCGATCCTTCAAGAAATGGCTTCACGACGCCAACCACGGCACTTGTCCGTATTGCCGATCGGCCACCCGGCACCGGCTGCTGTGGAACTGGCTGGCCGGTGAATGGAAGGAAGACACCCAGCGCAGCTTGCTCCATTTCGCGCCCGAGTGGTGCTTGCAACGGCGATTCCGCCAAGATCCGCGGCTATCGCGCTACGTCACCTGCGATCTGTCGGCCCCGGACGTTGACGTCCACACCGACATCACCGCCATGAGTTTCGCGAACGAGACCTTCGACGCGATCATTTGCAGCCACGTCCTCGAACACATCCCCGACGACCGCAAAGCGATGAGCGAGATGCTCCGTGTGCTACGGCCCGGCGGCGTGGCCATCGTCCAGGTCCCGTACATTGAAGCAAACGAGAAGACCGACGAAGATCCCAGCGTAACCGATCCGCAAGAGCGCGAACGCCGCTTCGGCCAATTCGACCACGTGCGCCTCTACGGCCGCGATCTCATGGATCGCCTGCGCGCGGCGGGTTTCGCGGTCGAGGAGATCCGGCCGTTTCGGAAAATGAATGAGTTCGAGCGGAAGCTCTTTGGGGTGTGGGATGATAATATTTTTCGGTGCGAGCGGAGGTGACGCGCTCAAGCGGCGGGATCGTTGGCGGCGTTCTTTGATCACCTCCCACCGCGCAACCGCTTTAGTCGCGAAATGCGATCAGCAAGGCGGTCCTCTGGATCCTCGGGCTGATCGGCACCGATAACGATTGGTTCCGGATCCAAGAGCGTTCGCAGCACTTCTTCGGCGGGAATGCCAACCTCTTTCCCAGACTTCATCTCGGCGGATCGCTCCTGCGCAACCGCGATCCATTCGGCTCGGATTTCTGCTTCCTCCGCTTCGCTGACGTCATCTTCGTCGAGTGACATGAGAAGAAAATGTGCCAAATCGGCTCGATCTTCGATTGAGAGCGCCTCGGCCGCGATCATCAGGTCAAGCAATGTCATTTTTATCGGAGACCTCCGAAGAGCATCTTACCGGGAGACGCTTCGCTGAGCAAATCCGAACGTATTTGATTCTGTCTTCCGCCCCGGATGGGGCGGCGGAATGTAGCCACGGGTGAAGCGAAGCCCGCTTCAGCGGGCGCATCGCAACCCGTGGAAGCCGGACGCATCAGCAACTCGCCCCGTGAGGGGCGAAGGAATTCCTCCGCCCCTCACGGGGCGGAATCGTTGTTCGGAACTTTTCCACGGGTTTCGCTTCGCTCCACCCGTGGCTACATTCCGTCGCTCCTTCGGAGCGAAAGCGGCGGCCTTCTTCGTAGGACAGCCTTGAGAAGAACCCTCTCACCCATCCCGCAAAATCGCCCGTGCCGCGTTCCAGCCGCAGGCCCCCATCACGCCGCCGCCGGGATGCGTGGCCGCGCCGCAGAGATACAAACCGCGGATCGGCGTGCGATACTTCGCGTAGCCCGCGGCTGGGCGCATGAAGAACATGCGGTCGAGGGACATGGAGCCTTGGAAGATGTTGCCGCCGGTGATGCCGTAGATGCGTTCGAGGTCCACGGGGCTGATGATTTGCCGGTTGATGACCGAGTTCTTGAAGTTGGGGGCGTACTCGTTCAGGATGTCGAAACAGCGGTCGGCGAATTGGTCTTTGATCTGGTCCCAGTTTCCTTCGCGGAGCTTGTATGGCGCGTACTGAATGAACATCGACATGATGTGCTTGCCGGGCGGGGCGAGTGTGTTGTCGATGGTGGTGGCCATCGTGCATTCCAGGATCGGCGACTGCGACGGCTTGCCATACTTGGCGTCGTCGTAGGCCCGTTCGAGGTAGTCGAAATCGGGGCAGATGTGGATGGTGCCGCGATGCTGTGGGCCTACTTGCGTGCCCGGCAGGCACTTGAAGTTCGGCAATTCGTTCAGGGCGACGTTGATCTTGATCGTCGCACTCGTGTAGTCGATTGCCGCCACGCTGTTGCGAAATTGTTCGGGGAGATCCTTCGGGTCCATCAGCTTGAAGAACGTCACGTTGCAGTCGGCACAGGACGCCACGCGCGGAGCAAGGAACTGCCGGCCGTCTTTCAGGGCGACGCCGCCGACCTGGCCGTCTTTCACGAGAATCTTGCCCACCTCGGCATTGCTGATGATCTCCGCGCCGTACGACTTGGCCGAGGCGGCGATGGCGTTGCTGATGCCGCCCATGCCGCCGCGGACGTAGCCCCAGACGCCGCGGACGCCGTTGCACTCGCCCATCACATGATGGAAGAGAACGTACGCCGTTCCCGGCATGGAAGGCGACGCCTGCACGCCGATGACGGCGTCGGTCGCCAGGGTCACCTTCAATTGTTCCGATTCGAACCAACGATCGAGAATCGGCCGGGCCGCCCCGGTAAGGATTTCAATCGCCTCGACGCCCTCTTTACCGAGCGACTTGAACTTCAGGCCGAGCTTGCCGAGCTTCCAGAAATCGCCGATGCGATTCGACCACGGGTCAGGAGGGGTTTCGACCAGAAGCGGTTCCAGAAAGTCGGCGACACGGGTCAGCATCGCTTCATATTTTGGCAGATTCTCGGCATCTTTGCGGGAGAACTTGCTGACTTCCCGATGCGTCATCTCCTTATCCGGGCCCATCAGCAGATAACGGCCGTCCGGATAGGGTGAGAACGAAGAAGGCGAGCGAGGCAGCATCTCGAAGCCGTGCTTCTTCAGTTCCAGATCGCGGATGATTTCTGGGCGGAGAAGGCTGTTGACGTAAGAAGCGGTCGAAACCTTGTAGCCGGGCCAGACCTCTTCCGTCACGCAACAACCGCCGAGGACGTCACGGCGTTCGAGAACGAGAACCTTGAACCCGGCCTTCGCCAGATAGGCTGCCGTGACCAGGCCGTTGTGCCCCGCGCCGATGATAATGACGTCGTGGGATTTTGACATGGATTGTACTGATGACAAACCGTGGAATGGCAACGCAAAGCGCGTTGTCGCGCGACCCTCCGGAAACCCTTCGGGTCGCGGCTAAACGGCATAACTACTTGATCGTCCAAAGATAGATGGTGTGTTCGACACCTTCTTCATCGGTGACGGAGATCTTCTTATCTTCTTTCCAGTCGCCCATGTCGAAGTCGTGCGAAACGACGCGTGAACCGGGCTTCAGCGTCTTCTTCAGCATCGGGGCCAGTCGGCGGTTGACCTCGGGGAGCAGGTACAACGTCACGACGTTCGCCTTCGAGACGTCTTCGACTTTGAGGACGTCGCCTTGGTCGAACTTCACTCTATCTGAAACGTTGGCCTTCTTCGCGGTCTCGAGCGAATCCTTGATTCGATCGGGATTCAGATCGAGGCCCCAGCCCTCCTTCGCCTTGAACTTCGAGACAGCGGTAACGACAATACGACCGTCGCCGCAACCGAGATCGAATACCACGTCGCCTTCCTTGACCGCCGCGAGCTTCAACATCTCATCGACCACTTTCTGCGGCGTCGGCACGTAGGGGACCTTGATCGTCGTCTCTTCCTTTTTGGGCTCCGCCTTCTTCTCTTCGATCTTGATTTCGATCTTGGGAGCCGATTTCTTTTCTTCGACCTTTACCTCAACCTTGGGGGTCGATTTCTTTTCTTCGACCTTCACCTCGACCTTGGGGGCCGACTCTTTCTTGGGTTCGTCTTTCTTCGGAGGATCAACCTTCTTGGGTTCTTCCTTTTTGGGTTCGACTTTTTTGGGCTCTTCCTTCTTTTCTTCGGCAATCGTCCAGAGGTAAATGGTGTGTTCGCGGCCGGTCTCATCCTTCACGCTTACGGTCTTTTCCGGCTTCCAGTCGCCCATGTCGAAGTCGTGTGAGACGATGCGCGAGCCGGGCTTCAAGGTCTTCTTCAGCATCGGCATCAGTTTCAAATTGATGTCCGGAAGCAGATACAGCGTGACGACCGAAGCTTCGGAAACATCTTTGAGATCAAGGACGCTTCCTTCGCGAATTTCAACCAGCTTGTCGACGTTATCCTTCTTGGCGTTATCTTTCGAAAGCTTGACGCGTTCCGGGGCCAGTTCGATGCCGAGGCCCTTCTTCGCCTTGTACTTCTTGACGGCGGTGATGACGATTCGACCGTCGCCGCAGCCGAGATCGTAGACCACATCCTTGTCGGAGACGCTCGCCAACTTCAGCATGGCCTCGACCACCGGTTCCGGGGTCGGGACGTACGGAACATCAAGCCGAACTTCCTTCTTGGGCTCTTCCTTCTTCGGAGGATCAACCTTCTTGGGTTCTTCCTTCTTGGGCTCGACTTTCTTGGGTTCTTCCTTTTTCGGAGGATCAACCTTCTTGGGTTCTTCCTTCTTAGGCTCTTCCTTCTTTGGAGGATCGACCTTCTTGGGTTCTTCCTTCTTGGGCTCTTCCTTCTTCGGAGGATCAACCTTCTTGGGTTCGGCTTTGTTGAAGTCAATCGCCGTTTCGATACCAGCCTGGACGACGGCAGAACGCTCGATCGTCACGGGCTTGCCGTTTTGAGTAAAGGTGGCCTTCACGGAATAAGTGTATTTCCAACCTTTTTCGACGGGTGGCGTGACATAGAGGCGAAGCGTGCCGGTCTGCTTGGTTTTGACGCCATCGATTTCAACGACGGCATCGGCGGGGACAGTCACTTTCAAATAGGCTTCGCTCTTAACCGCATCCGCCGCGGGAACGGGGACGAGGCCGACGAATAGGAGGGCGAGGAAAGCGCCTCCCAGAATTCGCATCGACTGCTTCACGGAAAAGTCTCCTAATGGGGTAGGCCCGTCGTGCAACGGGAATGGTGAGAGCTACTAAGCTGAAATCCTACGGAATGCGTAATCATTCGGCGGGACAGAACGCAAGTTGTGCGTGAAAAATCTCAATTCTCGTCGGACGTCTCCTGTTGAGCCTTGCGGGTCGCGCGAGCGGAGAGGAAGCAAAGTGGAATGCCTATCAGCATCAACAGGCCAACGATGAACGCCTCGGCAGGTTCCTGCTCCAGAGCGTACATTCCGCTCCGCCAAAGCATGAAGGCACACGCGCCGCAGAAGAACAACGGCAATACCGGGTAGAACGGCACGCGGAACGGGCGCTGGCGTTCTGGCTCCTTGATCCGCAAAAGGAACAGCGAACAACCCGTGAGCAGGAAGAAGATCCAGAACACGGGGGCCGTGCAAGTCACGAGCTTGTAAATGCCACCGGAGGTATGAAAATTATGCGGTACCGCGAGATTCAAATGCGGTGCGATAGCGGCAAGGAGTTGCCGCCAATGGGTCGCCAGTTCGACGACGCTGATCAAGAGCAAACTGAAAGCCGCTTGCGCAAACAGGGCTCCATAAGCGACGTGCGGCCGATCGCCTCGACCGGCCAGCCACGTGAAGAACTTATGGTCGGACCCGAAGGTGCCGTAGAGTCGCATGCCCGTGAAGAGCAGGCCGTTCACCGATCCCAGTGCCGAGATCATGACCAATGCACTGATGGCCTTGCGGCCGGGCTCGCCGAAGGGGAGAGCGAACATGTCGCCCGCCACGGCCTGGGAGTTGCAAACGCCGGAATAGCCCAGCGCGGCGAGATACGCGAGATTTACGCCAATGTAAATAACCGTCACCAGCATCGTGCCGAGGATCAAAGCCCTGCGAATATTCCGCTTCGGGTTCTGAACTTCGGAGGCGATGAAAGCCGCCTCGTTCCAACCGCCATAGGCGTAAAAAACGAGCACCATGGTCAGGGCGAGCGATACTTCAAAATTGCAGCCGCCCGCGTTCGGAGCGATGACGCCATTGCCGCCGCCGCCCGCGGCCGGCCAGAAGAACCAGACGAAGCCGATCAGGCACAGGCTGCCCAGGCCAAGGATGTTGGCGGTGGTCAATGAGTTCTGCACCAGCCGGCCCGGTTTCAGGCCGACGGCATTGATAAACGTGAGCGAAAGAATCCCACCCACTGCGTAGATCAATTTGGAATTGGGCCCGAGGTTGTGAAACTGCTCGGCATAATTCGCGAACACATAGGCCATGAACGCAATGCTGCCGCCCGTGCGAATTACTGAGAGCTCCGCCCAGGCAAAGATGAAGCCAACTTTCGGACCGTAGGCTTTGGTTAGATAGGTGTAATCGCCGCCGGAGGTGCGGTAGCAACTGGCGAGTTCGGCGTAGCAAAGGGCACCGATCATCGAGACGATCCCGCCGACAATCCAGGCAAGCATGCCCATCTCGGCACTGCCGGACGAACGGAAGATCTCGGGCGGTGCCTGGTAGATCGAGGCACCGATGATGATCCCGACAATCAGGCAGATCGAATCCCAGAGGCTGAGCTGAGGCCGGCGGGCAGCCGAGGCGTTCTGAGCCGAATAGTCGGGGTCGTTTCCCATCCGCGAGTTTTATCCCAGGTCAACTAGTGGCTCTGCGACGCTCTCTATTCAACCCCAATAAAGATACGAAGGTGCGACAAAAAAGGGAGTCATCCCCTCTTTACATACGTCCGCGAGGTTGGGGGCAAATATTCAACGAGTTGTTATTGTGTTCGGAAAGAACGCACCCATGCAACGAAAATCAGGATGGAAAACAGGGAAAACTTTGACGGTGGGGCGGGCTGTAGGGGTCTGATGGGGGATCCCTGGGGTTCGCAAAGCCTCACCCCAGGGCTTGTGGGCGAACCCCAGGGCTCTACGAGAAAATTCGCTCGGCCTACTTTTCCGCGATCTCCACCTGAGCCGCTTGGAGAACCGCGCCCGTGGCATCGTCCTGAACAAAGGCCACGACCCGGAGGTTCTTCAAGGCGAGCGGCCGATCGGGATTGGGGAATTCATCTTCCTTCGCGAAGGTTTCCAGATACTTCGAGATATCTTCACGGAGTTTAGTGAGATTCACCGTGGCGGTGTGTTCGGAATCCTTCTTGGCCAAAGGGAACCCCTTGGCTCCGCCCGGCAACGCGCGCACGACATTGTGGTGATAACGCAAACCGTTGCCGCCCGTGTAACGGATGCGTTCTTCCGTCAGCACGAATCGGAGCGTCACCTTTTCACCCGCGTTGGCAAGTTCGCTGACCGCGGCCTTGATACTAATCTCGCCTCCAGTTGAACTGGCGGTGAGCTGAATCTTGGCACCGGCCGGCTTTTCCAGATCTTCCTCGACGACTTCGCGGAAGGTCGCGTATTTCAACTTCGCATCCTTGGCAGCGCCTCCGCCGGCGTCGTCCTTCTTGCCGTTGAAGAAGATGGCGGGAGTGCCGCGAATCTTCGGACCATAGAACTCAGCCCGTTCGAGGCCTTCCTTGTTCGTCAACGGGTCGGGCCCGGGAATGTGCATGTGATATTGCAAGAACGCCACTTCGTTCGGCTTGTACGTCGACGCCATCGCGTCGAAGGCCAGATCGACCGCGACACAGGGCGGGCACTCGGCACCGGTGAACAGTTCAACAAGCACTACGCGGTCGCTCTTGCCTTTGCGGCCCTTGAATTCCTCCGGCTTGAAGGGCGGGTTCTTCTTCGCGTATTCGGCATAATCGCGTGCTTCGAGCTTCACCAGGCGTGCTTCGATCGGCTTGAGTTCGTCTAGCTTTTTGGCCTTCTTCAGAGTTTGGGCCAGGGCTTCGAGTACCTGCATCTGCACCGAAGCTTCGTCGTCCGGCCCGAGCAAGCGTTCCGCCTGCCGAGCCTGTTCGAGTGCCAGAGGGGCGTAGGCTTCTTGATCCGCCAGTGCGGACGCGATTTTCATGGCGACGGTCCGCTGCCAGCGCGAGCCGTAGTTTTCGGCCAACTTGCTGGCCTTATCAACGTAGGTGCGGACATCTTCGGTCTTGACCTTCTTCAGCGTGGCCTGGCCGAGAACGCTATATACCGCATCGAAAAACTCTTGGCCGCCATCGATCTGATCCAGGTTTTCCTTGGCGAGGTTGAATTTGTCGGTCAGGTTCTTGAGTTTCGAGGGAACTAGATCGACGAGGAGCAGGTTGCCGGCAAAATTAAAGCTGCCCTGAATTTTCTTGCCGTCCTTGGTGATCTTGCCGTCGAAGCCGAATGCGTTCGTGCCGAACTTCACGTCGAACTTGACGTTATCGTCCTTCACGACGACCTTATCGACGCTCGGCTCGATTCGCAATGGAACCGAGGTGCCGAGGAAATCACCGACCCATCCCTTATCGGATTCACTGAGCATAATCAGGAAGGTGAGCCGTTGTCCCTCGATCGGGAAGGACATTTTCCAGGTGTTTGCGGCCGGACTGTCGGCCGCGCGGGCCGTGCCCGACGCCAGCAAGAGCAACCCGCCGAGCAAGGAGAGCGCGAACCGGGCCATGAGAAAATCCTTTCAAGGAGTGGGACTCGGAACGGACGCACCACGGCGCGTTGCCGGTTCCTTTCGGTAATGACGATCGCGGCGGAACACGTCAACTGCCGCGCAGCCGTTCGGCATTACGATACGTCTTCCGGACGGCGAGTGCAACCTTCTCGACCTCTTCCGGCCCCAGCGACAGGACGGGATGATGCAGCATGACGACCCGGGCGTGGGCTGTCTCGGCATGTTCGAGCGACCCCGCCGCCCGAAATCGGCTCGCCCCACGACCCATTTGCAATGCTCGAAATCCCACGTCGAACGCGATCCCTTCGGCCCGCATCGCCTTGACGAAGAGTTCCCGATCGAGGCCAAATCGATCCGCATCAAGGAAGAAACCGACCTTGTAATAGGCCGGTTCGCAATCAGCGGCAGAGTTCTCAAATAGCGTCAAACCGAGTACGTCGCCGAGTTGATCGTGAAGGAGGACCACCTGTTTTCGGCGGTGGGCGGTGCGTTCCGGCAAGCGGGACAACTGAGGAAGGAGCACACACGCTTGCAGTTCCGACAGGGCGGCCCATTGCTGGATGCCGCGCGACAACCAGAGCCGAGCCCGTTGCAGAAGTTCAGGTTTCGACGTGAACAACGCTCCACCGCGTCCCGCGCTGAGCAATTTCGACCCGCCGAAACTGACGATGCCAACATCCCCCCATGATCCGGCGCGTCGGCCTTCGACGGTCGCACCCGTCGCCTGGGCCGCATCTTCAAGCACTGGAATACCGTGACGGTCGGCAATTTCCCGCAAACGCGACATCGGTACGATTCCGCCATGCAAATGCGAAACCAGGATCGCCTTGGTCGTCGGCGTGATCGCCGCTTCGAGCCGATCGGGATCGAGATTGGCATTGCACGGATCGACATCAACCAGCACGGGCCGCGCCCCGATGGCGTGAACGTTCAAAAAGTTCGCTTCGTAATCGTAAGCGGACAGGATCACCTCGTCACCGGCCCGAACGCCGAGCGCTCGCAAAGCCGCTTCACCCGCCAGCGTGCCACTCGCGCAGGTCAAAACATGCGGCACGCACTGAAAAGCCGCGAGCGCCTCTTCGAGCGCCGGCACGGCAGGGCCCTGGTACTTGCCCCACGAGCCGTCCGCGATCGCCGCCTCGAGACTGGCGCGCACCGCCGGCTCTGCCATCGGCCAATCGGGCGGGCCGTCAGGTCGAACCGGCGGACCGCCGAGTATGGCGGGATCGTCCATTTATTCATTCCTCGGGCTCAATCTACCGAGCCCGAAGCGCTAGCAAGGGCGAACGTACACCCTTGCTAGCGCTTCGGGCTCGGGATAAATCAAAGCTTGCGCGAGAGCACATTTTTATCGCCCCGCCGTCGCCACCACCATCCGCTGCCCCGTGCGAAACGACTCAGCAATCAAGCCGGTGCGGTGGCTGCGCAGGGTGATCATCCCGTGGGGCCAGGTGATCCAGTAGGGAATCTTCTTTTTGGTGTAGATGTCTTCTTCCTTTGTACCAGCCTGTTTCGGGCCGTCGCTGGCAATGGCCAGCCGAGGCGACGCCCAGGTCACAAGTTTCTCCGTGTTGGCCGTGCGACTGCCGTGATGCGGGGCCATCAGCACATCGACTGGTTGTGGAGGAAGTTCGAGCACCCAGTCGAGCCCTTTTTTCTCCAGGTCGCCGGTCAGAAGGATTCGATGGCCGGCGTGTTCGATGAGCATCACCAGACTGCGGGCATTCTCTGGCCCATCGGGGCCTTGAGTCGGCGGATGCAACACGCGAAACTGGACGTCGCCGGATCGAAATTGATCGTCGGCCCAGGTTTCGCGGATGGCGATCTGACGGCGGCGCAGATCGTTCATCACGTGTTGAACTCCCGGCGCGTGCCTTTGTTCGAAACTTGGCGTCAGCGTCACCTGCCCGATCGCGAAGCGGTCCGCTAGGGCGGGAAGGCCGTTGAAGTGATCGAGATCGCCGTGCGAAACGAAGAGTTCATCGACGCGCGAGACACCGAGCGACCAGAGAAACGGAGCGATATGGCGGCGCGTGACCTCGGGCCCGGAGAGCGAACCTGCATCGTAAAGCAACACCCGGCGCTCGGGCGTGACGATCACGACGCAACCGCCGTGGCCAACCGCGAGGAAATGGACGTGAAGCTCGTCGCTCGCCGGTTTCCAGGCACCCACCAGCAGGCCGAGCGAGGTCCAGGCACCCAGCAAGATGGCCGGAACAGAGGGACGCACCAACGGCGTGAAGCGGCTTCCCAGACTTGTCTTGATCGGCCCAAGCCGGACTCCCGCCAGCGCACCAATCAGGATCGTATAGAAACCGATCAACCACCAGATCGGCGGACTCGGCAGATACCAGCACGCCCCTGGCAAGCGATCCGCACCGCGGACGAACCATTCACACACGCTGATGCTTTGATCCGTCAGCCACGCGAACGGCCACGACAACCCGCCGCCGATCGGCCAGGTGATTAGGAACAAAAAGCCGGAAATCAACGCGATCGAAGTGAGAACAATCGCCGGCGGACCAATCAGCACCCCCGCCGGCGAGACGACGTTCTGCCAGTAGAGAATTAGCGGGGCCGAGCAGAGCATCAGAATCAGTGTGAGCAAGTACCA
>JAIOQJ010000125.1 GCA_021413475.1 Planctomycetota bacterium
GACTCAACCGCACCGAGTATGGCAACACCGTTCGCGAATTGTTGCAGTTGGATTTGGCGATCTCGCCCGAATCGGAATTGCCGACGGATGCGATCACCCACGGTTTCGACAACATCGCGGATACCCTCACGATTTCGCCTGCGCTGCTGGACCGCTACCTGAATTCGGCGGAGATGATCACCGAGCGGGCCATTCGGGCGGAGTTGCCCAAGCGAGTGATTGTGAGCTTGGAACACCCGGCTCTGATTAATCCCAACCCACGTCAGGAGAATGTTCCGATCGTCAAGCTGGTGGAGAAGTTGGCGATGCTGGCCGAGGCGAACCCCAAAGACGCCCTCGTCCGTTATCGCCTCGCTCAGGCTCACAGCGCGGCTTATGGGCTCAAATCCGAAACCGTCTCGATCACCCCCGGCGGAGAGGCTCGTGGGGTGTGGTTCGGTTTCAACCGCGGGCACTTGCCCTTCGAGGTCCGTCGCATCGACGACCCGGCAAAATTGAAAACGGCCAAGGACCACCTTGATCGAGCCATGGTTCGGTATCGCGAAGTGCTTGTCCTGGAGCCAGAGAGCCTGCCTGCGCGGTTGGGGTTGGCGTGGTGTCTGGTACAGGCGGGCGACAAAGCGGCTGCTGCCCGTGAATTTCGCGCAGTGAACGAGGCCGCGTGGATCAAGGAAAAAGACATGAAGTCGGCCGACTGGAAGTTTCCTTCCATAACGGCCGAGGCTTTCAATTACTTGTTGCCTTTGCTCGACAAGGATAAGGACGCCAAGGAGATTGCCAACCTGAAACAGCGCAGCGGGCAACTCAATGCGATTCTTCGCGATAGCCCCTGGAGACAGTATCGTCTGCTCGATTCGAGCGAGGCGCAACCCTGGCTCACCGGCCCGTTCTATTACTACGACAGCGAGGGGGTCAGTGCGATCTTGCGGTACTCCGCCGCGGACGAGTTTCTCTTCCGGGCGACGGTCTTTGCCGAAGCGTCGTGCACGGAAACCGTTCGCGCCCTGTTTGCTGCTGGCCTTGCCTTGCCCGAGTACTCCACGACCGCCGAGTTGAGCAAGTTCTTTGGCGCTTTTCCGACGAACCCAAGTCAGGCGACCACCAAGATCCTGAAAATTGCCGAGGTCACCGCACGGTCGATCGATGCTCCGCAGCCGATCGAAGTGCTGGTTAGCCGCCGCGGCCGACTCGGGCCGATCCAGAACCTGGGGATCGCCTTGCTCAAGCCCAAGAGCGATTCCCCGCCGGTCCGGCTGCATTTCAAGCTCGAATCCGAGGGGCCGTTGCCGCCGATTTCGCACAAGCATGTTCTCGCCTGTTCGGCCGACAAATCGCCGACGGAACAAACGCGCGAGATCGTCGGTCGACTGCTCCCGAAGGCGTTTCGCCGTCCCGTCACGAAAGACGAAATTGAAGCGATCGCCAAGTTCGCCGATCGAGCCGTCGCCGACGGACAGAAATGGGAAGTGGGCATGCAGCATGCCATGATCGCGATGCTCTGCTCCCCGAAGTTCCTGTTCCGTGCCGAACTCGACGATCGGCCGGATTCCGCCGAGTCGCACCCGATCGGGGAGTTCGAGCTGGCTTCACGCCTCAGCTACTTCCTGTGGAGCAGCATGCCCGACGACGAGTTGTTCAAGCTGGCGGGCGAAAAGAAGCTGTCAGCGAACCTCGAAGCCCAGGTCCGGCGGATGCTGAAAGATCCGAGATCGATCGCGCTGGTCGATAACTTCGCGATGCAATGGCTCAACCTGTACCAGTTACAGACCCACATGGCCGATGCCAAGCTGTTTCCGAAATTCGACAAGGAGCTTCGGGTAGCGATGCTCGGCGAAACGCGAGCATTCCTGCACCACGTCATCCGCGAGGACCGCAGCCTGCTCGACCTGATCGATACGGACTACACATTCTTGAACGGGCGGTTGGGCTCGCATTACGGCGTGGCTGATACACTCGGCAATCGCCCCGGACCCAATCCAGCAAAGAAAGGCGATCCTCTTCCGGGGGATCGTTTCAGCAAAGTGCAACTCCAGGGGACGGAGCGTGGCGGCCTACTGACGCAAGCCAGCATCCTTACAATGACATCACCCCCCACGCGAACCTCGCCGGTGAAAC
>JAIOQJ010000126.1 GCA_021413475.1 Planctomycetota bacterium
CAAGCGCTCCGCGAGAACGATGTGGTCATTTGCGTGGGTCCGGCTGGTACGGGGAAGACGTTCTTGGCCGTCGGCATGGCGGTGGCGCTACTTAGGCAAGGTGCGGTAAAGAAGATCGTTTTGGTAAGACCGGCGGTTGAGGCGGGAGAGAGATTGGGCTTCCTTCCGGGCGATCTTGTCGCCAAAATCAACCCATATTTGCGACCCCTGTTCGATTCCCTCAACGACATGATGGAACCGGAGCAGGTCCGCAAGTATATGGAGAACGATATCATCGAGATCGCGCCGTTGGCATACATGCGCGGCCGGACGCTGAATAATGCCGTCATCATCCTCGACGAGGGGCAGAACGCCACCACGGCGCAGATGAAGATGTTCCTCACGCGCATGGGACACAACTCGAGGGTAATCGTGACCGGCGACTTGACGCAGATCGATCTCCCCAAGACCGTGAAGAGCGGTCTGACCGATGCCGTGCAACGCCTGCGCGACATCCCCGGCCTGGCGATCATGCACATGGACGAAACGGATATCGTGCGGCACGTACTCGTGCAGCAGATCGTGAAAGCTTACGAAGCGGAGACGCCGCGAAAGCGGATGTCGTGAAGTTCTTGGCGAGCCGAGCGGCGTAAGCCGCCGGGTGATACGGCGAATAACCCGGCCGCTTACGCGGCTCGGCTCGCCAAAGAATGCAAGCAGGTTCAGGAAGAACCATCGATGCTCTGGCTCAGGAAGCAGGAACCGCGGTTGGAAAATTGGGACGGGCGGCGTCGTTCGACGCGCGACGGCGTCTCCGTGTTTCCGTGCATTTGGAACAAGTTCGTCCTGGCGCGTCTGACTCTCGTCTTTCTGACCACTGCAATTCTGACTTTTATCCTCAACTTGAATAGTCCTCCATTCCCTTACCGTCTGGGTTCGGTTCTCTCTTACAATTATCGAGCGCGATTGGCGTTCGACGTGCCAAACCAGGCATTCGCGGCCAAGCATGGCGAACCGACGGAAAGCGATTTTCCCGATGACGGCAGCTCGACACCCGGCGTCTCGCCTCCGGTCGATCGCTATGCGGCCGACTCGATTCTCGTTCACCGCTGGCAGAGGATCGATGGGCCAAAGCTTGTCCTCCTCATGGCCGAGCATCGGGCGTACGCGGCCAGTCTCAATTACGGCGATCATCTGGCGCGTTTGCTGTCTTTCTCACTGATTGTGTCCCTCCTGGCGATTCTTCTATCGGTGTACGTATCGCGATTTCAGCCGACGCTGGCCGGGAGCTTACTGAGTATCACCGGCGTTTGCTTGCTTGTGATCCTCGGCGTCGGCCTCGCCTTGATGCTTGGCCGACCGCCCTGGGATGCCGCGATCATTCCATTGACCGTCGTGGCGATGGTCCTGGCAATTGTCTACAACCCGCCTTTCGCGCTTCTCCTTTCGTTTTGCATGTCGATCGTCATGAGCATCGGTCAAGGGACCGGCCTCGGGATGATGCTGATCCACAGCGGCGGCCTGGCGACGGCGGTTCTTTTGATGAAGGAAGTCCGTTCGCGCACGCGGCCGGTGCAGGTGAGCGTCCTCGCGGGTGCGGCCTTTCTGATCCTGACGGTCGCCACCGGGATGCTGGACGATCAACCCATGCGCCTCTTCCTGATTGACGGCCTTCGCTATTTTCTTTGGAGCTTGCTCGCTGGTTTCATTCTCAGCGGCAGTTTGCCGTGGATCGAACGCTGTTTCGGCATCATGACTGATGCGACGTTGCTAGAACTGGCGGACGGCAGTCATCCGCTGATGCAAGAATTGGTCCGCCGGGCGCCGGGGACTTACACGCACAGCATGACGGTGGCGACGCTCGCCGAGTCGGCGGCGGAACGCGTTGGGGCTAATCCGCTTTTGGTCCGGGTCGGCAGTTACTTTCACGACATCGGCAAAATGCTCAAGCCACACTATTTTGTGGAGAACCAATCGGGAGAGAATCGGCACGACCATCTGGAACCCGCTTTGAGTACGCTTGTCATCATGGGGCATGTGAAAGATGGAGTGGCTCTCGCCCGGCAATATCGGCTTCCCAAGCCGATTCTCGATTTCATCACGCAACATCACGGAACGACATTGGTCGAGTATTTCTATCGTGAAGCTCGCCGTATCCAGAAAGAGATCGGCCAAAGCGACAGCGAATTCGAATACGCTTTTCGCTACCCGGGCCCCAAGCCGCAAACTCGGGAGGCGGGCATCATCATGCTCGCGGATGCCGCCGAGAGTGCCAGCCGTTCGATGAACGGGCCGACGCCCAATGGTTTGCGAAAACTCGTTCACGAGTTACTGATGAAGAGGTTGCTCGACTCTCAATTCGACGAATGCGGGCTAACGCTCGCCGATCTCAAACAGGTCGAAGAGAGCCTGGCGAAGAGCTTGATTGCCGTGTTCCACGCGCGAATCAAGTACCAGGAGCCACGGCGGGAAGTGTCTTAAAAACAATGGCGGCGGCCTTTGGCCGCCGCCAGTCGAGGCAGATCAATCAATCCGGAATCAGCACGGTGTCGATGACGTGGATCACGCCGTTGCTGCATTCAATGTCCGCCTTCGTGACGGTCGCGGTCCCAATCTTGACTCCGTCCTTCGTGGCGATGGTAAAGCCGTTGACTTTCGCGCCATCCAGCTTTGTCACGTCGCTGGCCTTCACGCTCTTGCCGACGACGACGTGCGCCATCAGGATCTTCGTCAATTTTTCCTTGTCCGCGAGGACGGCCTTGAGCGTCGCCTCGGGAATCTTGGCGAATGCCTTGTCGGTCGGCGCGAAGACCGTAAACGGCCCCTTGCCCTTGAGTGTGTCAACAAGGCCCGCCTTTTCGAGTGCAATGGCGAGGGTTTTGAACTCCCCCGCGGCAACGGCCGTTGTCACGATGTCCTTGCCCGGTTCCGCGGCCACGGATTTGGCCGAGCCGAAAGCGGCGATGCCAGCGAATGCGATCAAGCCCACGACGAACGTTTTCATCCCATGTTCCTCTCGTAGAAATCGAATGCCGCAACCATGTTGCCGGCCTCGAACAACTCATAGACGGGTGGATGGACGGGTCAAGAAATGAAGCGAGATTTCCCCCTGTCGGACGATTTGTGCGGCCTCCCTTTTTCGAATAGTTCCCATTGAACATCAGTGGCTCTCCGTTACAATTCGTGCCTGCAGATTCATCGTCGCCGGACGCGAGACGGGACCGGAAGGATTCGACGTGAAGAGCCTTTTTCCGCACGAGGCATTTTCGGGCTTTGGGCCTTCCCATATCCATCCGGCGGGATTTGTGCCGGCATTCGCGGATGTTCGTGGCCGTCACGCCACGAAGTTGCGTGCCGGGATTCGCACCGACGCCCCGCGTCTGCCTGGCATCTATGGGATGATCGATCGCCGTGGCTCGCTGATCTATGTCGGCAAGGCCAAATCGTTGCGTGCCCGCTTGATGAGTTATTTCCGCGAGCAAAGCCGTGATCCCAAAGCGGGGCGGATCATCTCGCGCACGGCCACGATCGTCTGGGAAACGGCCACCGATGAGTTCGCCGCCTTGATTCGCGAACTGGAGCTCATCCAACGCTTCCGGCCGCGCTACAACGTGCAGGGCCAACCGGGGAACCGCCGCTATGTGTATGTCTGCCTCGGCCGCCCCCCGGCTCCCACGCTTTTCGTGACCCGCGAGCCAACCGGGAAGGAGATGGCGTGCTACGGGCCGCTCGTCGGCATGGCTCGTGTCCGCGAATCGGTGCGGCGACTGAACGATCTGTTTCGCCTGCGCGATTGCTCGCAGAAGCAAGTGATGCACTTCGCCGATCAACGCGCGCTCTTCGAACTCGACCTGGCCCCCGCCTGTCTGCGGCACGATATCGACACCTGCCTTGGTCCGTGTGCCGGCCTCTGTTCCCGCCGGCAGTACGGCAAGAACTTGCAGGCGTTACGTAACTTCCTCGACGGCAGCGATCGGCAATTGCTCGGCGATCTCGAAACCGCCATGCTGAAAGCGTCCGCCGACATGGAATACGAAAAGGCGATGGTCGTGCGCGATAAGCTCGACGATTTACGCCGGCTCACCGAACGACTGGTGTGGCTGAAGAATGCCCGGCAGGATCACTCGTTCATCTACCCCTTGGAAGGGGCGGATCAGCGAGTCGTCTGGTATCTCATCGAGCGAGGCCAGGTACGCGCGGCCGTCTATCCGCCAAGAAATGGGAAGTCCGCGAAATTCGTCGAAGGATTACTGAACCAGATCTACATCGATCACCACGAGACGACGCTGATGCCGCGCCGCCAGGTCGATAGCGTCTTGCTCGTGGCCGCGTGGTTCCGCAAACGAGTTGAAGAGCGGACCAAGTGCCTACCGGCGGCGGAGGCACGCGGCGTCATCGACACGTTTCGCAACATGCCGAAATCGTGACATTCACTTCAAATATTCGGCCAAATCAACGTCGCGAAGGTCGTGCAGGCACCGATGACTACAGCGAACAAACTCGTCAGTAACGAGAAGAACGCCGGCCCCTCGCCGCCTAATTTTCCTTGCGAACGCTCCATGGAGCGATAGGAAAGGCCGGCCAAACCGGCGGCACCCAGGCCGAGGAAGATGGGCAAGACACACGTCCCGCCGTAGGCGAGCACGGCGTTCGTGCCGTGGAGTTTCATTTCAACGGGGAACCGCAAGGCTCCCCAGGGACTGTAGACACCCAGAATAGCCAAGCCCACGGCAAAGATGGCAAGCGCCAACGCCGCGGCGGCCTCGGGAGAGACGGGCCGTTTCGGTAATCGCATGGGAGAGGATCTCGTTCAGATTGTTTTTTCGCGCCCTCGGTTCTTTGTTCCGAAAAAAGAGAGTAACTGCTGGCAATCCGGATATCAAGCGTTAGACTGAGCGGTTCCCCGATTCTTTTGCGAAAGTTGCTTCATGGCTTCCGACTCTCTAGCCTCACCCGCATCTTCCGGATCATCAACTTCATCCATGAAATGGTGGATTTGCGGCTTGTTGCTGCTGGCCACCACGTTGAACTACATGGATAGGCAAGCGCTTTCGCAGACGAGCACCCAGATCTTGGAAGATTTCGGGCTGAATGACCGCGACTACAGCAAATTCGGTCTGTTCTTCAATGTCGGTTTCGGCATTGGCGCGCTCCTATTCGGTTGGCTGGTCGATAAGGGAAACCTGCGCTGGATCTATGCCGGATTGGTGCTGGGCTGGTCGATGGTCGGCTTCGCCACCGGTTACGCCACGGCATTTGTTCCCCTGATTGTTTGCCGGTTGTTGTTGGGGATCTTTGAAGCGGGCAACTGGCCGTGCGGCATCTTGACGGTGAAGCGAGTGCTCAAACCCGAGGAACGTTCGCTCGGCAATGGCATGTTTCAAAGCGGCACGGCCCTCGGTGCGATTTTGATTCCCCTCGTCGTATTTGCCTTGGTAGACCCCAAAGAGCCGCGTACCTGGCAGCTTCCGTTTCGAGTCATCGGCGCGATCGGTGTTCTCTGGGTGCTTCTATGGCTGATTGTGGTCAAGGAACGTCATGTAGCCCCACCGCCGTCCACGCCCAGCGAAGCGAAACGGGGCGACTCATACTGGGATCTCTGGAAAGATCGACGCTTCTATGTACTGATCGTCGTCATTGTCGGCGTCAACACTCCGTGGCGCACGTTTAGCGAATGGCTGCCGCGATTTCTTCAGAAATCGAAGGGGTTCACGTTCGAGGAATCTCAGCTGATCTCCAGTGCCTTCTACCTATCGGCAGATGTCGGATCGATTATCTCGGGGATCATCACGCTCTACTTGGCGAGGCGAGGTCGATCGCTCTTCAGCAGCCGGATGGTCTCGTTCGTGCTTTGCGCCGCGCTCACCGCTCTCCTGATACTCGTCGTCGCGATACCCAAAGAGATGAAATGGTGGGTGATCCCGCCGCTGATGCTCGTGGCGTTCGGAACTCTGGGATCGTTCTCCACGTATTTCGCCTTCAGCCAAGAGGTATCGTCCAAGCATCAAGGCAAAGTGACGGGCACGCTCGGTTTGATCAATTCAATCTGCATGGGCCTTCTGGTCCGCGTCCAAGGCGAAGTTATTGAATTGACCAAATCGTATGATTTGGCGTTTGGCCTGACGGCCCTCGCACCGCTGATTGCCGTCGTCGTCGTCTATTTCTTCTGGGAGAAGGCACCCGCTTCCGATAAAACTTCCCTGAATTGATTGTTTCGAAATCCATTCAGGGAATCCGTTCCATGAGTCAGACGCTTGCCGGCCGTTTCGCGAAATATGCCGAGAAACTTCGCTTCGAAGATCTTCCCGCTCCCGTGGTTCACGAGGCGAAACGCCGTTTCATCGATTCCTTCGCCACGGCCGTCGGCGCGATGCCGTCCGAGGCGTATGCCATCGCCAAGAAATGCGCGGGACGCGTTCAGGGGAATCCTGGTGCCACGCTGCTGGGCGGCGGCAAGTCGAGCCCCGAGTGGGCCACGTTCGTCAACGGCCTGCTCATCCGCTATCTCGATTTCAACGACACCTATCTCTCGCTGGAACCCGCTCATCCCAGCGACAATCTCGCCCCTGTGCTGGCGGTTGGCGAATCCGTGAACGCCACTGGCAAAGAGATGCTGACTGCCGCGGTGCTCGCTTACGAGATCCAGTGCCGGCTGTGCGACTCGTCGAGCCTGCGCAAGCAGGGGGTCGATCACGTCACCTACGGGGCCCTCTCCTCGGCCATCGCGGCCGGGAAGTTGATGAAGTTCGACGAAACGCGTCTGACGCACGCCATCGGTATCGCCGGCGTCTGCAACGTGGCCCTACGGCAAACGCGATCGGGCGAACTGAGTTACTGGAAGGGTTGCGCGTTCGCCAACGCCGCCCGCAACGGCGTGTTCGCGGCCACGCTCGCCGCCGACGGCATGACCGGGCCGGCCCCGATTTTCGAGGGCGATCTCGGCTTCATGAAACTGGTCACGCGGGAAACATTTGACGTCGCGAAGATGGGTGCGGAAGAGGGCGGTCCCGGCGACTTCATGCTCAGCAAAACCTACATCAAGTTCTGGCCCGCGGAGTATCACTCGCAAAGTGCCATCGATGCCGCCTTGCAGATTCGCAAGCAGGTCGGTGATATCTCGAAGGTCGCGAGCATCGACATTCACACCTTCGAGGCCTCTTACAACATCATCGGCAAGTACAAGGAAGCGTGGACGCCTAAGACCCGCGAGACCGCCGACCACAGCCTGCCGTATTGCACCGCGGTGGCTCTTCTCGATGGCGACGTCTTTCTCGAACAGTTCGACCCGAAGCGTTTCACGTCGCCGGATATTCTCGCCTTGGTCGCGAAGGTGAAGGTCCATCTCGATGATGCGCTCACGCCGCGCTATCCGAACGGCATCCCCAATCGGATCGTGGTGACGCTCACCGATGGCAGGCAATTCACCAAGGAAGTCGAGTTCCCGCGCGGCCATGCCGGGAACCCGATGACCGACGACGAAGTCGTCGCCAAGTTCCGGCGGCTGGTCGAACCGCGTTACGGCAAAGACTCTGCTGATCGGATGCTTGACCGTTGCTGGAAATTCGAGTCGATCACCCGTGTCGGTGAACTCCTCGAGATGTTCGGCGCGTGAGGCCGTTCATTTTGGCTGAAACGAGTTGGGTAGCTTCTTGTGCGCCTCGGTATATTGGGCGTTGAAGTCGTCCCCTTCCCATCGATAGATGACGACCTTCGCTTGTTCGACCGGTTTGTTTTCCGGCCAGTGGTAGATGATCTTGCCGCGCTCGGCAAATTGCCGGGCGATGATCATCATATGCAGCCGTGGATGGGTGTTTTCTCCCGTCGTCAAGACGCTCAAAACGCTCTTTTGAACCGGCAGCGTGCGCGGACATTCGCGCATGTACCCCGCGTAGAATTCACTCCAGGCGAAAGGATCGATCAAGAGGTCGCCCGGTTGTTCATGGGTCGCCAGCCAGCGGCCGGCAGCCTGGTGTCCCGCGCGATTGGCGTGCAAGGGCTTCAATCCCCAGGGGATACAGACGGTCACGAAAGCCACGGCAATGAAAATCGCCCAGGTCTGCTCGGAAGCGATACGCCGTGGCAGGTGCCATTGGACCATTTTCTCGGCGATCAGCGGAATCGCCGCGGCCGCCAGATGAATTGAACAGAGCGTGACCAGCAGCAGATGCCGCTCCGCCACGTAGCCCGCCCCAAAAGCGATGAACCAAAGCAAGAGTGCTTGACACAGGCCCACCGCGAGAAGCAATTGAAAAGCAGCATCGCCGCGCAGTCGCGACCAAAGCAACGACAGGCCGATGGCCGCGAGAAAGGGCGTCACGTATAGCGAAGTCTTGAGAAATTCCAACGACAAGGACTTGCACGCCCAGGCCGCTCCAGGCCGTTTTCCCGAGGCCGCATCCTGATACCAGGCGGCGAGCGGCAAATCGACGCCTTCAGCGGGCGGCGGCACATCCATCGTCTTGATCCAAGTCGGCTTCAGTTCCCCGCCTTCAAGCCAGCGGAGGAGGCTGTTGCCTGTCGGCTTGTTCGTGATTTTGCCGATCGTGATCACATAAGGGACCATCACAATCAGCAAACCGGCCGTGAGAACGCCCCCTTGTTTCAGGATCGTTCTCGATCGCGCGCCTTCGCGAAATTTGCCGGCGAGAATGACCATCCCCGACGCCATAAAGACGATCAAGCCTTCGGGCCGCACGAGGTAAGCCAGGCCGCACGCCAGGCCGGCCGTGAAGAGCCAACCAAGTGATTTTCGCCGAAAAGCGATGGCCGCGAACCAGATAGCGGTGACGGACGTCAAGAGAAAGAGACCATCCGACAAGCCATCGCTAGTGACTTGCATGCAAACCGGGAGCATCTGAAAAATCAGCGTCCCCACAAAGGCCGTCTGCCGATCGAATACCATCTTGCCCAGAAAATAGAGCGGCAAGACCAGCAACAACGATGCAAGCACGCTCGTGAGTTGGGCACTCATCACCATTGAATCACAGGTGGTGCCGCCCATGAAAGAGCGAACAGGCCAGGAGACCGCCAGGATCGCAGCGGGATAGCCCGGCGGCTGATAGGTGCCGCGAATGACTTCATGCCGCGATAGTTTGCGGTCGGGTTGGAGCGGATCGTTTGGGGGATCTTCAAGCTGCAAGGCCATCCGAATGAAGCTGATGCTATCGCGCGACAGAACTTCCGTATGCTGCATGATCCATGCGCGCGTGGCCACCGTGAGCAACAGAATGAAACCGATGCGCCAGCAATCGGAAAGCCATTCCGGTCGAGCCGGGGGAGAGAGAACATCGCGATCGTTCATGACGATTCCGTTCGTCCAGGTCGGGTCAAAGGCAATGAGGCTTGTCCGTAGACCTCCGCATTCCCTTCGAGGAATTCGTGTGGTCCTACGCCCGTTCCGGCGGCCCCGGCGGGCAGAATGTCAATAAAGTCTCGTCGAAAGCGGTGCTGCGCTGGCCGATTCTGGCGAGCCCCAGCCTACCGCCCGACGTCCGCGCTCGCTTCCTGGAACGCTATCCGTCCCGAATCACGGTCGAAGGTGAACTGGTCATCGCCTCGCAGACGTTCCGCGACCAGGAAGGCAACCGCCAAGAATGTTTAGAGAAGCTAGGCAAGATGCTCCTGATCGTCGCCCGGCCCCCGACGCCCCGCCGTGCCACCAAGCCGACCAAAGGCTCCAAGGTCCGTCGCGTCGCCGCGAAGCGGCGGACGAGCAAGACGAAGGCGAATCGGAGGGGGCCGGTGCGGGAGGAGTAAGGGCAATAGCGCGGTTCACGCGAGGAAAAATAGCGAACCTCTCTTCCGTATATTGATTTCAATAATTCGGTCTCTGCTCGGCCCATTCGATCAGGAGTCATTGCGATGGCCAAGAAAGCGTCAGAAAAGCAGATTCTGAGGGATCGCTGGAGCAGTTTAGACTTCAAGAAGGCGATTGAACCCAGAATCGAGGCGTTCGTCGCCATAAACAGATTTGAAGGCCCAATCGATTTTAGAGGCGGCGTGTTTGGGGCAGGTGCTGTATCGCTATCGATTTTGCAATCCGTCTCGTTCATTGACGCGAAAGTGTCAAACATAGAGTTCGGCTATTCCAAATTCGATTGTGGTTTTATCGACGCATCAATTTCGAACTGCGATTTTTCTGAATGCAGCTTCGACGATTGCAGCATGAGAAAAGCCAAGTTTTCGAAGTGCTCGTTTCGAAAATCCAAAATGATTGCGCTTTTGAACGATGCGGTGTTCGAAGAATGTGACTTTACCGACGCGATCATCAAGGGCAACATCTCCAAAGCTCATGGCGGCCGACGAGTTGTTTTCGTAAAGTGCAACTTCAAAGATGCACAATTCAAAGGAATCGAACTTCGTGCCAGTCGGTTCGTCGATTGCAACTTCGACGGCGTTCATTTCTTCGGATGTACAATTTCCAGTCCGAAGTTTGAAGGAGGTGCCCCGACCGAATCGCAATTTACTGACGTGGATTTCGTCGGGCTATTAACGAGCAAATAGCAGTTTCGAAGCCGACTACCAAGGACGGAGGAACAACGATAAAATCTACCGAGCCCGTTGTTGTGCGTCAGACGACCATTTTGGGGAAACGCCGATGATCTCCAGCCATACCGCTGATGTCGCGGAACGTGCGAAGGCGATCTACGCCAGACGACTTCAGGCCGAATTGGAAGCAACCCATCCCAATGGCTACGTGGCGATTGAGCCGGAATCGGGCGAACACTTTCTCGCCGATTCGTTCGGACGAGCGGTTGCGGCTGCGCGATCGGCTTATCCCGATCGTATCTCCTTCGTCATCCGCATCGGTCACCCGGCGGCGATCCATTTGGGAGGATTGACCGCGTGAACGGCCGCGTCGATACATTTCAACGTGCGCTGGTGGATGTAGTCGTCCACCGAGCGAAATTCGAGCCACCGAGGGTTATCACGGTCTGGGTTGATACGGCATTCAACGGTTTTCTCGTCTTCCCCCAGGAAATGATCGAAGAACTCGGGCTCGAACAAGAGGCTGCCACGGAAGCCATTCTGGCCGATGGCAGCCGCGTGACGCTGGAATCGTTCATCTGTTACGTCGAGTGGTTTGGAGAGGTCGTGCCCGCACAGGTGATCGGCAACAACGGAATACTGCCGTTGCTCGGGACGGAACTGCTGGCGAAGAGAAAACTCGTGGTCGATTACATTGCGGGCGTCGTGTCAATAAGCTAGGCCCCGGAAAAGGGAAAAGGGAATAGGTCCTTGACTCGACCGTGACGGCCAGTGAGAATTGCCGACATGGAACTCGGCGTCAGATAATTTCCACGCTTCGGAAAAAAAGAATGAGCCAGGAAGACGCGAACCGGATGGTCGAAGTGGCACGCACTGTCGTGACCCACCTGATTTCCAAACTGGGAAAGTTTCTGGTCCACGCGGTGTACTTTACCCCTGATATGGAAACCTACACCATCGATTGGAGCCTCGTGGAAGACGGCAGCACCGTCATCGATCAGTTTCACGCCGTCGTGCGGAAGGAACTGAAAAACGGCCGCGCCATCGCGATCATCACCATGGCGGATGTCGAAATCACCGAACCCGATACGGAAAAAGACACGCGAGCGGCTCGGGTCGAACTAGAACACCGAGATATGGACCCGGTGACTTGGTACTACCCGTACGAACTGATCGCGGGCGAATGGAAGTTCGGCGGCGCGACTGGGGATGGCTATTTCCAGGATGGCAAAGGCCTTTTTTTTGGTGGACGTCGGTAACGCCTTTTGTCGGGTCCCTCTTCGACCACACTTCTCTTGGTATAAATAGGCTTGCCGGTTCTCTTTGCCGCACGCGAACCTTCCCAACTTCGTGAACATTGCGGCGTTTCGCCAGCAACGTTGAAATCCATACATGGAAACAACCACCGACTGGAAATACCTGGCTTACACGACCTGATCGTCGAAGTTTACGGCTACGATTCCGGCATCTTAGATGCGACGGGCATGACGAAT
>JAIOQJ010000127.1 GCA_021413475.1 Planctomycetota bacterium
CGGCCTGGGCGGCAAACTCGAAACGGGCCGCGTTCTCGATTACCTGAACGACGGCGACAACAACCGCAAGCTCTGCGGTCTATATCTCTCTGTGATGAACAAGATGGGCGTGAACGCCGCGAAATTCGGCGACGCCACGGTGCCCTTGAAGGGGCTATGACTTCGTTTGGCCGCGAGTCGGAGGGTTTCCGTAGATTCGCGCGGTACCCGGTGGCTTCCGCGCGAAACTACCGAAACCCTCCGACTCGCGGCTAAACATCGATAAAACAACACTATGCTTCTGCCAAACGTGCCTGCCCTGATCCTCGCTCCCATGGAAGGGGTTACTGACGCGCCGATGCGGGCCCTTCAGGGAGAATTGGGAGCGTTCACGTTTGCCGTCTCCGAATTCTTTCGCATTAATCAAACTGTTCCGAACAAGACCGCCTTCTACCGCCATGTCCCCGAGCTGCGCAATGGTGCCATGACGCCAACCGGCGTGCCCGTCCAAGTTCAGATTCTGGGTGGCAACGCCGGCCGCATGGCAGAAGCGGCCGTGGTTGCTGTCGCGGCTGGGGCCAAAGCGATCGATATCAACTTCGGTTGCCCCGCGCGGACCGTGAATCGTCACGATGGCGGGGCCACGCTGTTACAGCATCCGAAGCGGATCCGCGAGATCGTCGGTGCCGTGCGCTCGGCATTGCCCAGCGAGATTCCCGTTTCGGCGAAATTGCGTCTGGGTTGGGATTCGATCGAACCGATCGACGAAAATGCCGCGATGGCCGCCGAGGGCGGAGCGAACTGGTTGACCATTCATGCGCGAACACGTTCGCAGGGTTACGCCCCGCCGGTGTTCTGGGCACCGATCGGCCGCGTGCGTGAGAGCTTGAAAATCCCCGTGGTTGCCAACGGCGATATCTGGACACTCGACGACTTCCGCCGCTGTCGGGACGAGACGGGCTGCACGCATTACATGCTCGGCCGTGGAGCCATGGCGAACCCGCGGCTAGCGCGTCAGGTCGCTCGAGAACTTGGCATTGTTAGCGAAATGACCGACGAGCCCGATCCGGACATCGACTGGCTCCAGCAAATGAAACGTCTGGTCGATTGGACGGCGGTATTTGAAGAGAGACGACCGGGGCAGATCTTTCACCGCATGAAGCAATGGCTCAATCTAGCGGCGACGTACGGGAGCTTCGCACGATTCGATTCGATCAAGCGGTCGCGGAGCGTTGAGGAGCTTTTTGAGAAACTCCCCGAGCCCGTTTAGATGTTCCACGCAGGGTTTCCGGAGAGGAACGCGAACCCTCGCTATTTCACTTCACGCGGCATCACACGCAGAATCTCGGAACCGAGCCAGTCGGCGATCGGCGGCTCCTCGCTTTGTTCCTCGCCCGCTTCCGCGGCGATTCGCAATAGGGCCAGGCGATCCAGGCGTTCACCAGCTAGCTTGGCGAATGAGCTAGTCGGGTAGAGTTTCTGAACACCGGCGTACCAGCGTTTGGCTTCATCCCAGTCGCCGGCTTGGCGATGAGCCTCGGCCATCTCGAATACTTCGCGCGCCAGCCACTGTTGCTGTTCCACCGCGCGGGCCATGACGACCATGCCGCCCTGCAATCCATCGAAGAACGAACCGCAACCACCGCGAAGATCGCTGGTGGTACTGGCTCGGCCTGTTCCATTCAGGGCGATACTCATCCCCATGCCCACGATCGGTCCCGAAGCGGGCGACCAACCGAGATCGGCGACGAAGACACCATCGTTCCTTGCTTCTTCGGGCTGAAAATGTTCTTGGGAAAGAATTGGAAGGACTTTGAATTCCGTCTCCGGCACGGTTGGCGAACCGGGCGGCTTGGCCATCACGGGACTCGCGCTGATGGCTATCAGACCGAATGTGCAAGCAACAATGCGACGACAATTCAAAGGCATGCGTATTCCCTCCGTGGAACGCCTGTCCGAGCGCGGCATCCGCGCAATCCGATTCGTGGGCCGGAAAATAGCGTAAGTCGGCGGGAACGCAAGAGGAGTTTTGGGAGATTATTTTGGCGAGCCGTTTCCCGTAAGGGGCCGGTGTATTCAAAAACTCCTCCGGCCCCTTACGGGAAACGGCTCGCCCGTCTTGTCGCTATTCGTCGTCTTCTTCATTTTCGTCGGGCGTGGGGCTATCGAAGCCCTGCGATTTGAAACGCACGAGTTGCTTACGGAAGTAGCCGTTCTTTGGTTCGAGTTCAGCGCATACCTTCA
The DNA here is from genome assembly GCA_021413475.1 of Planctomycetota bacterium. GTDB lineage: Bacteria > Planctomycetota > Planctomycetia > Gemmatales > Gemmataceae > JAIOQJ01. The sequence goes on from JAIOQJ010000127.1 coordinate 2,224, forward strand.
TAAGGGTGAGTGCCTTGTCGCGGTCGCCCTTGCGGAAGTGCACTTCCGCAAGGGTATCAATGTAACCAGCGGTCTTCGGTTCGAGTTCCGTCGCCTTCTGGGCGTGCTTCATGGCCGCGTCGAGTTCCCGGCGGCAGTTGGCCATGATCCAGGCGGCGGAGTTGTGGGCGAACGCACTGTTCGGGTAATTTTTCACCAACTTCGTGTATTCACCACGGACTTTATCGTAGATAACGTCGGCTTCTTTCTTCTTGTTCTGCTTTTCCAATTCCGGGACCAGTTTAACAGCGAGATCAACGTTTCCTGGCATGATTTCGAGGCTGGCGCTCGCCTCCTTGATTGCTTCGTCGAAGTTCCCCTTGGCCAGCATGCCCCGGGCGCGATAGACGCGGACCGATTCGGGAACGAGCAAATAGGCAGTCGGTTCGATAAAGTTGGCTCCCGTCCGCAAGCAACCGATCACGCACTTCTCGTAGCAGTCGGCCGCCAGCAGGTAATCCTTTTCACGGGAAGCCTGGCGGGCGAGATAACTCAGCACGTTTCCGTAAGAGAAGTGGCCGTACCAGCCGGTCTTCATCAGCATGTTGGCTTCCTTGCGAGCCATCTCCGGCCAATCGCGTTTGTTCAGTTCCTCGACGAGCTTGGCGCGAATGACGTCGTTGCCGAGAGGCAGCCAATGAGCGATTTCAATCAATCGCTTTGCCTCTTTTTCGTCGCCGGCCATTAATAGGGCCTTGCCTTGCAAATAGGTCGGCAAGGCCGGTCCGTTCGGATCAATCACGGCGAACGAGTCATCATCAATTTCGATGTCGGGCCCTTGATTTTGCGAGTGTTTGGCGGCTTTCGCAAACGACTCGGCAGCCAGTTGATATTTTTTCTGATGCATCAGGAAGTCGCCGTGGGCGATCCAGCGTTCTTGCGACGGGTACTTCTCGGCTGCTTTCCGCAAGAACTCCTCGGATTTTACTTCGTCTTTCAGAGCGCGGTAGGCGGCCGCGACCGCATCCAGCTTTTTGCTTCCGGATCGCGTGTCGATCCTAAGTTCGCGCCGATCGACGTTCGGGCGTTGATCCATCGGCTCCTTGAGCATTTTCTCGATCCAGTCATCGGCCTGTTTCCGTTCGAGCTTGCCAACGAGAATATCGCGAACTCGCTTCATCGCCAGCACTGCGTCCTCTTTGGGATCATGCTTGCGGAACAGGACCCACCAGGCCATTGCGATGTCTTTATTGTCGTTGAAAATCGGTTCGAGCAAGTTGCCAGCAAACTCGGGCTGGCCGGAGGCACGAAGCTTCTCGATCACCACCGCCGCGTGGGCCATCGCCTCGTCCCGCAGATTGACGCGGACTTCCGCCTTGATCAAATTTCTAGCCAAGTTGACAACATCGCGGCCCTTGATCGCCTCGAAGACTTTGGTGAATAGTTGCAACGCGGCATCCTTCTCGCCGAGCGTGTGCAACATCTTCGCGCGGCGTATCTCGATATCGTGGCGTTCGACTTCGTCCGTGTCGCGACGGCGGGCTTCGTCGACGAGATCGAACGCTTCCTTGTGCCGCATCTGGGCACACAGGATATCGAACGTCATCGCCAGTTCCTTCTTTTTGTCGATCAGGACGGTCAATGCCTCTTTCGATTTCCCGTTGAGAAACAGGGCGTCAACATCCTGGCGCAAGCCAAATTTCTCTTCCATCTCTGCCTCGGCCGACTTCTTGATCTCGGCCATCTTTTCCTCGAATGCCTTCGTATTTCCAGCCAGCCGTTCATACGCGGCGGTCACACCGAAGAGATTGCCGAATTCAGGCTTATGCGAGTAGTTGGCGAGGGCTTTCCAGTCGGCGGCCTGCCAGAGGACGCGTTCGACGAGATCGTCCTTCTTCGTTTGCTCGGCGGCCTTGCGAGCGGCCGCGAAATCGCCCTTGTTGCGATAGAGATAGACGAGCACCTCGGCGGCTCGCATCCCGGCATTACCGGGCTTCTTCTGCTCCACTTCAAGTTTCTTGATCACGGCATCGAGATTGCCACGCAGATAGACGAACGAGGCATAATCGTTCGCGACGATGGTCGTGGAACCGGCCAGCGAAAGGGCGTACATTTCCTCCGCCGCGTCGAAATCGCCCTTGCGCAGCAACTGCGGGATCATTCGGCGGATGTGACCGTACATCTGCCCGAACATCTGCTCGCGGAATTCGGCGTTATCTTCTTTGCCAAGGAGCTTTCGGATGGTGGCGTATGGTGCTGGATTGATCTTCAGAAGTTGCGCGAGAATCTCCTGCCGTTGCTCGGGAGGTGCGGCACGATACTGTTCGATGAGATCGATAACCGCCTTGGGAGTGTCCGGATAAAGGCCCCACTGGTACTTCTCGAGGATCGATTTGGCGGTCGAGGCCACTTCCTCATCCGTACTCTTGGCGGCTTCTTCCAACAACGGTTCGGCCACGGCCCCGGCTTCTAGCAAAAATTTCTTGGCCTTCTCGCGCACGGCGAAACGTGGGCTACCGAGTTCCTCGATCGCCTTTTTGATTTCCTCGACCGCGGGCGCTTTCCTCGGGGCGTCGGAATTGGGTGCCGGGGCGGAAGAAGCGATAAACGATAGGCTCAACACCAGCAGCAAGCCGAGCGAAATACGGAACACGGCAGGCCCCCTTGGTTCACGTCGCAATTGGAATCCTCACCATGATCCTAATGGGTGAAGTAGGCTAAAGACAAGATGATCCTGAGAAACGGTGAGAAACCTCACCCCAGCGAGACAAAGAACCTAACCCCCTGGCCCCCTTCCCTAAGAGGGAAGGGGGATTAAGCAGTTACTCCTCCCCCTTCCCTCTTAGGGAAGGGGGCCAGGGGGTTTCGTGACCGTCAAAAAGAGAAGACGGCCTTGGAAGGCCGTCCCACGAAGAAAGCGATTCTCAATGGAGCCAAAACTCAAGCGTTAGCGGGTTCGGTAGCGACACCGCTTCGGCGGCGAAGATAGCGGAAGGCCCCAACGAGCGGCAAACCAATGCCCAGCATCACGAGCGTAGCGGGTTCAGGAACGCCCAACGGCGTGGTCGTGGTTTCGCTCGGGACGATCGTATCGGTGATGTTGCTGTCGATCTGTCCATCATTTTGGCGATGGGTCTGGGCCGAGAAGGCCGTGCTAGATGCCGATTGCGCATTCGTGGAAATGACCGAGAAGTTGCCAAGCCCTTGCGAACCGTTCAAAGTCTCTTCACCCGTGTAGGTCCAGGTTAAATTCGGCTTGGTCGGATCGTCATTGGGCGCGATGCCGCCCGGCGTGCCCTGATCCAGCGACGAGCTGAACGTGAAATTGGCCGGCTGAACGGCCGAACCTGGGACCAATCCCTCGAAATCGTAGATCGTGAAGAAGTCACCGGTTTTCAACGACGCATCCGAAGTGAGGACGACGCCATAGGTGTAACGATAGTTATTGTTGTCCGATTGCACGCCAGCCGATGTCGGCATCAGGCCGGCATTGGCCTGAGCGGCCAGGGCGAAGATTGCGAGTGCGGCGAACGCGGAATGCCAAATGCGATGAACCATGTTCCTGATCCTCCTTACAATCAACCGGTACTTCGGCAAATCGTGATCCGAAGTGCCAAAACCGGGATGCGATACGAGAAAGTCCCAATGACGGGGACGTCGTCAAGCGGGCGGGAACATAGCGTTCGCATCGGGCCGTGTCAACCGGAGGAATCGAGGCTGAAATGAAACGACGAGGCGATCGCTCCTGAAAGAGTCGATCGCCTCGTCGTGGGGGGATAGTCGAATCGGGCAATTAGGAGCGGCGGCGTAGATAGCGGAAGAGAGTGGCGATCGGGACGCCGATGCCGATCAATGCAAGCGAGGCAGGTTCGGGAACGCCGGTCGGTACCGGAACTTCGGTTTCCGTAATATTGGCGTCGGTCTTGCCGTCGACCTGTCGGTGCGTCTGCGCGGTGAAGAGACCGTCCACCGTGCTGCCATACTGAGATTCCACCACGAAATTGCCGATTCCCGATTGGCCGACTAACGTGTCTGGGCCTGTGTAGGTCCACGTCGCGTTGCTGATCGACGGCGAATCGACCGGCAAAATGCCCGTGGGTGTGGGGCCGGTATTCTCGCTACTGAACGTGAAGCCCGCGGGTTGCGAGTTCGAGTTCGCGACCATGCCGTCAAAATCGTAAATGGTGAAATAATCACCATTGCGGAGAATCGAATCCGAAGTTAAGACGACGCCATAGGAGTAGCGATAGTTGTCGCCTTCCTTGGTCGTGTTGACGTTGATGGGAAGAAGTCCCGCTTCGATCGAGCTGGGCAGGCCGATTATCGAACCGAAAACTACGGCGAACAAGGCAATCCGAAAAGGTCGCAGCATCATGCCGATCTCCTGTAGGGCGAAATAATCCCGCTTCACTTTCGTGATTCCGCACGACCAATAACTCGCGCATTCAAGCGGGTTGTAGTTCATGTTGGCCGGGAGTGCATCAACTCATGTCGATCAAACCTTCTGACACCCCGACCCGATGGGCGAGATCGTAGATCGCCCTGAAAAAAAGATCAAGGCTGATTTTTTTGATGGGTGCGAGGTGGATAAATAGGGGGATTGGGCGAGCCAGAATCGCAAACACTATTCGTTGCCAGCACCATCGGCGGGCTCAAACAATAGTACGTCGAGCCCACTGACTTGGTGCCGGAGAATAACACGGCCGCCTCCTGCTTCGACTCTCTTTTGAAAATCGTGTCTGGGATGTCCCCAAACCACCCATAGTCGTTGGCTCTTTGACCGTCGCACTGCTTCTTCAAACTCTTCATGGTCCGCCAAGAGCGGGGCGTTCCTGCCGTAATAAACTTGATAGACAACACCTGACTGGGACCAGATCTGGTCATCCGCTTTCCGCTGGGAATGAATAAACTGGTACGCTCTCCGATAGTCCAGATTGCCATCCGGTTTGACAATCTTCACGACGAGAAAGGCAAAGTCGTAGGCAATAAGCATCAGCCCGATAAACGCCAATTCCCGACCCTTTAGCCGTCCCCAGGCAACCAGGCCGCTGATTCCACATGCGACGAGCAACCAGTAACAAGGCAACAGAAAGAATCCGGTCCGATGGGCCAAGGGATATTTCCCGATCAGAGCGGCAGCCAGGGTCATCGCGAACGGAGCGACCAAGAGAACGACCAAAGCGCGAGACCTTTTCGCCAAGGTGAACGCACCGATTACGGAGAGCGGGGCGAAGAGCACCCCCAGACTTCGGTTTCCGTAGTTTCCGACATCAATTGGCCGGGAGATGACCCATTTCACCATCCCCAACGGATTGCTCCAATCCGGAAAGCCCCACCAGCCTTTGTGCCCCCAGTGTTCGATCATTCCCGTGTAATACATGTGGCGTGCCGAGAACCACCATAGTAGCGCTCCTGAAAACGCAACGACTGCGTTGAAAGCGACCCAGAGGAGCCAATCGCGCCGAGTGCCGTTCTCTCTTATATGGTACGCCAACGCCAGGCTGGCCCCTCCCAGGACAAACGCGGACGGGAAGGACATCCACGGTCCGAGCGCGGCCGCTATTGCTAGCCCAGCCGCCGCCCATTTCCGCGCTTTCGACCCCGATGTGGAATCAATCAGGATCGCAACGCAATTGAGAATGCTAACGGTGAACAACAGATCGAAGGTGTAGGGTCGCGTTTCGCACCCGTGCGAAATTGCATGACGGCAGATCACGAGAAACGCAAACGCCCAGACGGCGTGAACACCGCCGACGACTTTTCGTGCCAATGGGATCATGAGAAGAAGGGCCGCGATCCCAGCGAGGAACGTAGGAAGTCGCATCAGAAGTTCGCCATCGCCGCCGATTTCGAAAAGGGCGCGATTGATCCACAAGATCATCGGGGGATTAACAAGATTGTGGGGTTGCGGGCCAAGAAGTTCCGCGAAGCCTCGCTCACGGACGTTGAGCACGAGAAATGCTTCATCGTACCAATAGGAAGTCGCGAATAGATACTGCCGGCACCGCCATATCAGCCCAAAAACGAGCAACGTTCCCCAAAAGTAGGGAGAGGCGATCAACCGTCCCACCCGCTCATGAAACCGTGTCACGCCGTCTGACGTCGAAGAAGAATTCAAGTATGGATTCCTTTCACCGAGAGCGCCCCAACAGGCCGAATAGGGGCTCATCAGCCAGCCCATTCCCGGTGGCATTCTGGTCATCGAATTTGGTAAAAGCAAGATGAGACTCGCGTTTGTTGGACCATCGAAAAGTCCGACCGAACTCGTGCGAGTTGGCATCCTTGGATGTTCCAATTTGACTTCTTCCCATATGACAATCACCATGAAAAACATCACACTGATCGTCGTCGCCATTCTCTTCCTGGCCGGATCGAATTCGGAAGTCTTAGCGAAGGAGTACTTCGTCGCCAAGCTCGGCGATGACTCCAAGGATGGCTCATCGCGAGAGACGGCATTCGCGACCATTCAGAAAGGCGTCGATGCCTTGTCGCCGGGCGACATCCTGACGATCGCACCCGGCGAGTATCACGAATCCCTCAAACGGATCGACCTGGGAAATCTGGAGAAGGAAACCGTCATCCGGGCGGCGATTCCGGGAACGGTCGTCCTACGCGGCGACCTGCCGGTCTCTTCGTTCCGTCAAGTTCCGAAGAGCCGGTTCGTGTATGTGGCTGACCTGAAGACCATGAGCGAAGTCCCGGTTGTCAATGAGATCGACACGCTGACGATCTTCAAGCGGATGCCGAACGCGTCCGAACTGGAGTTCATTCCCGGCTCGTTCCACCACGACGCCGCCGCCGGCAAGCTCTACATTTCCACCTCGGACATGAAGCCGCCGCAGACGCATCATTACAGTGCCTCGGTCATTTCGACTCACGGGATCTATTTCGTGCGACCGCGCCGCGTGACGATCGAGGGAATCGCCATGACCGGCTTCAGCACGATGAAGCTGTTGCACTACCGCGAGCAGACTGCCGGCAGCGTGTGGGGAATGTTCCTCGTCGATCCGAAGAGTTGCGTGGTTCGCGATTGCCGGGCCTACCTGAACGGCTGGGGTATCGGCATGGGCTCGTACGCCATCACCAGCGGCGACAACATCATCGAACACCGGCGGCGCGCCGCCCAATGCCGACGACGGCGGGAATGACCCCAAAAACAAGAGCATGCTGGAGAACAACTTCGCCTGGGGCAACGAGACCGCTGACATCAAGATCAAGACGGGCTATGAGTATTTTCACGAAGTCAAGAATTGCGTGTCGCCCGGCTACTATAGCACGACCAATGTCGAAAACTGCCTCATAGGTCGTGAGAGTGGAGACAAAGTACGCCCCGCGGACACCATCATTCTGGGCAAGGAAACTAAGCTCGATTTACGCAGCGAGTTCGCCGACCCCGACCATCACGACTACCGTCTGCAAGCGACGTCGCGGTTTCGCGGTAAGGGAGTCGATGGCAAAGATCGCGGGCCGTTCCCTTATGCGAAGAACATCTATTACGTCCGTACTGATGGCGACGACTCGGCCGATGGACTTTCGGTACGAGATGCGTGGAAGTCGCTCGCTCGCGCCGTTCAGAATTTGAAGGCCGGCGATACCGTCTATTTGGATCCGGGTGTCTACAAAGCCGATTTGGATGTGCAGGCCGCCGGCAAGGAGGGAGCCCCCATTTCATTCCGCGGGCGGGGCACCGGCCGGACGGTCATCCAAGGGGCCGTTCGCATCAAAGAGTCCAGCAATGTGGAGTTTTTGCGTTTAAGTTTTCGCGACGAGGTGAAGATCGAAAAGAGCCGCGAGATCGTGGTCGACCAGTGTGTGTTCACTTCGACCACGACGGCTCTGGAAACAGTGCGTGTGAATAAGTTGAAAGTGACTCACTGTCTGTTCACCGGCTTTCAACAGGCCGGTATTAATTTAAAAATCGGCATCTCAAGGGCCGACCTGAGCGGGAACATATTCGACAACGCGAAGGGAGTGGCCCTGCAGTTTTTTTTCGACGATCCACCACGCTACTCCAACTACAACAGCTATCGCGATACCGCCAAGGCCTGGGAAGAGGACGGTAAAAAGCTGAAATTTGCCGAGGTTCAAAAAGGCCACGAGCAACATTCACTGCAACTCACTCCTGAATTCGAAGCGATCGATGGCATACCGGTTTTGAAAAACGCCGCCCAATTCGCCGCCCGTGGCCCGCACGGCAAGCCGATCGGGCCGTATCAAGACAAGCCGCGTGAACGCGAACTTCGCTTGGCGGTGAAGCCTGCCGTTCATTCCGTGAGTGCCACCACGGCCAACCTGGAATGGATGACGACGCTACCTGCCACCTGCCAACTGGCCTGGGGTGAAACGCCCGCTTGCGAGAAAGCGGTGCCCTATAGCATCAATTGTTTCGGTACCTACAGCCTGACGGGTTTGAAACCGGGCCAGCGGTACTATTTCCGGATCAAGTCGATCGAGCCGCCAACGGACATGCTACCCAAGGTCGAAAGCAAGCCAATCGCCATCAACGACGAACCGATTACTTTCACCACCCTGGACAAGAACCCGGCACCCGCGGTCTATTACGTCGCGCCGGATGGCAACGACGAGTACACGGGCCTAGATCGCCAAAAAGCGTGGAAGACGATCCGCCATGCCGCCGCGAAAGTGAACGTGGGCGACACCGTGCAGATCGCCGGTGGGAAATACTCTGAGCGAATTCGCATTCGCGCCACGGGCGACTCTGGCAGCCCCATTACGTTCCGGGCGATGACGGGTGAGCGGGTCGATATCGATGGCAACGACCTGGCCCTTCACTCCGGCTTCGTCGTCAGCGGCAAGAACAATCTGCACTTCGACGGCCTGTACTTCGCCAACTTCAACATGTTCCCGAACGACGGCTGGAACTTCCAGCGGAGCGGTGAGTTTCTGCTCAACAACTCGAAGGATATCGAAATCAGCCGTTGTTTTTCGGAAGGGCGCGGAACCTATACCGCGAGTTCAGTCGTGGCCTTTTACGTAGAGAACTTGCACATCAAGAATTGCGTGAACACGTACAAAATGACCGGCGCGATGTATCTCTATCGCTGCCCGAATCTTTTGATCGAGAACACGGTCTTCGCCGCCCCCATGGTCATGAGCTTCGTGCTCCGTAACGAAAAAACGCAGAAGGCGACGATGACAAATTGCGTCTTCACCGACATGCTGGAGAAGAAAGCGAAATTCAATATCGCGCTCCTCTGCGTCGATGGCTATGTCGATTCGTTCCGGCATCGCAACAACTGCTATTTCGTCCGTGTTTTCTCACCGGAGGAACGAATACTCCTTGGCAATTCACCGATCGGCAAATTGAGCGAGTACATCTCCGAACCACTCTTCGCCGACCCGCAGTTCGCCGGCGACCCTGGCGTGAAGGGCAACCCCAAGGACAAGTCGGGCCACGGTCCGGACCGCATGATGGACGCCGGGCTCAAGCTCGATTTCAACTCCTTCTTCGCCACCAACCCCGACCTGATCAAACGCGGCATCGGCCTACAACCCGAGGCGTTCAAGGATTTTCATTTCAATAAGGCAACGAAGCCGTGAGCGACGGTTTCGCCTCACATCGTATCCAGCTTCGCCACGTTCGGGCACATCTTGCGGACCTTCGCCGAGAGATACTCGCGCACCTCGTCAACTGTCTGCATGTTGACGACATGCTTGGCCACTCGCCGGGCGGCAGGGATAGTGACGGTGCGGACCATTTCCTTCACCGTGGGGACAAAGTTAGGGCTCATGCTGACGCGAGTCAGCCCCATTCCCAGTAGTGGCAACAAGAAGAGCGGGCGGCCGGCCATTTCACCGCATAAGGTCACGGGTTTATTCTTTTTCACGCAGGCTGTGATGATTGAATTCAGAATACGGAAGACGGCGGGATGGCACGGTTCGCAAAGGTGGGCCACTTTCGGATTGTCGCGGTCGGCAGCCATCAGGTACTGGATCAGGTCGTTCGAGCCGACGCTGATGAAATCGACCTCTTCCAGAATCTGATCGATACAAATCGCGGCGGCGGGTACTTCGATGAGTACGCCGAACGGGACCTTTTGCGCGTGCTCCGCTTTCTCTAGCTCGAGCGATTGCCGGGCGTTTTCGACCAGCAGTTTCAAGTGAATCACTTCCTCAACGGTACTCACCATTGGAAAGAGCATGCTGATCTTGCCGTGGACACCCGCTTTGAGGATGGCCCGCATCTGCGTTTGAAAGAATTCGGGAAACTCGGAACTCATGCGGACGCTGCGCCAGCCCATGAACGGATTGGCTTCGCGCTGGGCACCGAGATAGGGGACCTGTTTGTCGCCTCCCAAATCGAGCGTGCGGATCACGACCGAATGATTCGGCGAAGCCTCGATTACCGCGCGATAGGCGGCTACCTGCTCTTCTTCAGTCGGGACCGACGTATGCGAAAGATAGACATATTCGGTGCGAAAAAGCCCGACGCCGTTGGCCCCCGCACCGACGGCGGCCGCGGCATCCACCACGTTGTTCACGTTCGCAAGCAACTCGATCCGCACACCGTCAGAGGTGATCGCGTCTTGATCGCGGTTCTCGATCAGGCGGTGACGGAGATCGACGTATTCGCGTTGCAGCTTGCGATAGGCCGACTCGACTTCCGGCCCGGGATTGATCAGGACGCCGCCCTCGCGGCCATCGACGATAATCATGTCGCCGGTGTGGACTTCCTTCAGCAAGCCTCGCAATCCCGATACGGCCGGGATGCCCAGCGACCGGGCCAAAATTGCCGCGTGGCCGGTGCTCCCGCCCGCTTCGGTCACGATCCCCGCAACCGGCAAGCGATCGAACATCACCGCTTGCGAAGGCATGAATTCCGCAGCGACCAGAACGATCGGCTCTTGCCCTGCTAATTTCTGCGCGCTTTCATCGAGCGTCAAACGATTGATGATCCGGCTAATGACGTCGCGGATGTCGGCCATGCGCTCGCGAAGATATTCGTCCGAGATCCGAGCGAACAGGGACGTGTACTCTTCGAGGGCCCGGTCGAGAGCGGTCGGAGCATCGACGCCGTGGACCTGAATCTCTCGCTTGACCTTGTTTGCCAGGCCGGGATCGCGCAGGAGAACTCGATGTGAGCGGAAAATGGCGGCGGCGTCCTCACCAACTTCCTTGGAGACACGCGAAATGAGCGTATCAAGCTCCTGGGCTACCGAGTTGCAAGCCTCTTCGAATCGGGCGATCTCGACATCAATGTCGTCGGCCTGCATCAGCCCATGCGACTGCCGGGCGCAGGCTTCATCGATGCGGAAAGCCCGAGCCACGGCGATGCCCGGAGAAATCGGTACACCCTTCTTCATGCGGGTTACTCTAACGTCAACGGGCGTCCGGGGCAAATGCGCTTTCCGGAGAACTGGCCAGCATTTCGGCGATATCGACTTCGGGGTGGATCATCGCCGCGTGCCCCGCTCTTCTCTCGATCAACCGCGCGTCGGGCAAAAGCTTCGCAAGCAAACGTCCGGCCGGGGGCGGCACGACGCGATCGTTCGGCGACACAAAGACGATGGTCGGTATCCGAATCGAAGGTAATTCGCGCCGTAGGTCAATATCGGCTATTAGCCCGAATCGCATGCCGTACGCCCACATGGGGACATCGCTGGTGAGGTCCCACCATTCATCCTGAAATGCCTGGGGGATACCAGGTGGAAAGAAAAACAGACCCCGGATGCCGCGCGTCCAGGAAACGGCCGGTCGTCGCGGCAAAAAAGGGCCAAGGATCGAGATCAGGTTAATTAGCGGCCGACGCGGGAACCAGGCGAAGGTGTTCACCAGAACCAACCGTTTCACGAGATCGGGCCTTCGCAAGGCCAGCGTCAAAGCGACCGCTCCCCCGAACGATTCCGCGAGCACGATGCCGCCGTTGGGTTCGAGCTGAGCTTCGCCCAGTTTTGCAAGTTCTTCATAGGTGTTCGGTCGATCCTGCGGATAGCTGACACAGCGAACGTCATACTCTTCATGCAGGCGAAACTGACGATGCAGAAGCCGGCCGGTGCCATCGATGCCGGGTAAATAGACAAGACGAGGGCGCGTTTTCGAGTGGTGATGAGGATCGGTCGATGATATAAGTGATGGTTGATTCACGAAGGCATTCTCGTCGAGGTCGTGCGATGACACAATGTTTATTCCGAACGGCGATCCTCTTTTCACTTCTCGTGGTCGGGTCGACGGCGGCGGTGCCGCTCCCCAATAGCAAAACGGGCGAGGCCATCACCGATCGGGCCGGGTTCATTCCGCACCGCAAGCATCTGGCGGTGCCTGGCAAGGTCATCGGCGTGCTCGTAACCGACGCGCAGCCGGTTCTCTCCGCCGAAGGGCGCTCCGGACCGCCCGATCAACTTTGCCTCGGCTGGAACGGAGGCAGCTACCGTTGGGTGTATGTGCCCGTGAAGGAAAAGGCGATCATCACCAATCTGCAAGTCCATTTGCCAGGCGATAAGATCAAGGTCTATCCAAGCCTGAACATGGCCAATCCCGCTACCGTCAAAGACTGGGGGATTGACACTCCATACACATTAGTCGAAGTTGAAGTGAACGACGGCGAAGGAAGCCCGGCGGAAGACGCATTCGTCGCCACCAAGATGAAAAAGCTTGATGGGTCGAAGGAATTTCCCATTCAGATCGCGACCGTGATCGCCGACTTGCGGAAGCAGTACCAATCGCATCTGACAGAGAAGCAGAAAGATCTCGATGCCGCGATGGACACAGCGGCCAAAAAGGCGCTCAAGGAGAATAAGCCCACCGGCCCACGTGAGACAAGCACCTTGATGTTCGTGACATGGATGCCGGAAACGGAACGGCTGATCGTACGCTTTCGTTCCACTATTACGGATGGCAATTACAAATACGGCAATGGCATCAATATTGAACTGCCGAGGCCGGCCTTGCCGCCGGGTCCTCCGAAAGGCGGTGCCGCCGCTCCGCCACGGTTAGAAAACGGCCTGCGTTTCGGGGAGCAATTCGGCATCGAGTATGGAGTGCAGTTCGAAGTCCACAAATCCGGCAAGCTCGAACGCACCTCGATATTGGAACCCCAATCATTCGAGAAGATGCTTCCGCCGCCGCCGCTTGGGAGAGGGAAACAGCCGTTTGGGCTTCCGGTGCCGGTGAAGAGGTGACCTTCAGTCGAGCGACACCCACCATCGGGCGCGCCTCGATGACAGCTGAATTAAGTTCGAACAGTCCATGACCAGTCCAAATCGGCAGCCAACCGTTCCCGAAGTTCGTGTTTCAGGGCGCTGACACGAACTTCTCGCGCTTCGTGTGGATCATCAAGGCAAACCCATGCGAAGAGTATGGTGATCCATAAGTAAGGCCTTTCCCTGCAACCAGGCGGAGCCGGGCGAATAGCGATTCGCTCCAATCATCGGTCCGAAATTTGAATGCGACAAAATGCAAAATCTCGCGATTTTTCTGTAGAAGTTGTCCGACTTCGAGGATAAATTGCGTTTGCATTTTCAACATCACTTCGGCCGGGATATGAAACCTGCGCCGTCAACGATACTGGTCACGGGATCCGCGCCGCCCCGCCCGACCTAACCCTCTGTCACGGCGCAACACCATGAGGAGTTTTGCGATGACTCGAATTCTGTTAGCTAGCGTTCTCGTTGCTGGCCTGCTGGCCGGTGGAGCTTATTACGGCACTGCCACCAAGGCCGAGGACAAGAAGGCCGAGGCTCGTGAAGTGACCAAGTCGACCCCCGAGTCGAAGGCTCTCCTCGAGCTGAGCGCGGCGTACACTCTCGCCAAGCTCGGCAGGGAGAAAAAATCGCCGGAACTGCTGTTAGCTGCCGCCCGAGTAATCGGGACGACAAATTTCTCCAAGATGGACACCAAGGGTGCCGAGATCGGCAAGAACAGCAAGCACGAGGAAGTCGATCTGCTCAAGGAAGCGGTCGATCTGATCCTTGGCAGCGGACTCAGGGATAATCGTGCCGACGATGACGCGGCGGTATCTTTCAACCCGCCCAAAACCGCGCAGTACAAAATCGTGCTGAGAGCGTATGCCGGCAACTTCCCGATGCATTATCGCCTTCAGACCAATTGATGGATGTTTTGCCAACCGGAGCCGCCGCGTGCGGCTCCGGCCTCTCTCTTTCTGTCAACTCTCTTGTGGGCAACGCACATGATTCGGTCGATCTTTATTGCCGGGTTATTCGCGTTGTCGACGGCGTCGGTTGCCAGGTCTGACGATTCAATTCGACCTTCCAAGCCCGACCCGTCCGCCAAAGCCGCTGCCGAACTTCGCGCCGCTTACACGATGGCACGTCTCGGTCGCGAATCGAAATCTCCCGAGTTGTTGCTCGCCGCGGCGCGAGTCATCGGAACAACGAATACGATGAAGCTTGACGTGAAGGAAGCGAAGACGAACAGCAAGGAACAAGAGGACGACGTGTTGGCCGAAGTGACGGGTCTTATCAAGGAAGCAAAAGGATTGGCAGGTGACAACGCCGCCGTGAAGACGCTCGCCGATTTGATCGAGAAGGATGTCAAAGAGTTCAAACGCGGAGCCGAGGGTGGGCCCAAGAAGCACGTAGGCTCATATGGGCAAGACTGTTTTGGCCTGAACAACGATTATTACTGCGTCTTCAACGAGAAGCAGTTGGCGTGCATCGACGTTTATAACGCCTCCGGCCGTGGCGATCTTGAGCTATATGTGTACGATCCGAACGGTAAACTCGTCGCCCAAGACAGACGCAATGATGAAGATTGCTCGGTCGCGTTCCACGTCGACAAGAGAGCTAAGTACAGGATTGTCATCAAGTTTTTTAACGGCAAAAGAGAGCCGACAAAACTCAAGCTCGTGACCAATTGATCGGGTCGGTTCTTAGCTGACGCAAGAAATCTGACACCCATGTGTGGTTCCGGGAGCCTTTCATGAAGCCCTTCACGATGCTGATGTTCTTGATTGCTTGGTTGCCGATCGAACGCGGCTTCCAGGTGTTTTGCCGAGCGGACGCGAAGAAAATTGAAGGAGCGCCATCGGACCTCCCCGCTAGCAAAGGACGGGGCGCATTGTCCGCCGCGTACACGATCGCCAAACTCGGCCGAGAGAAGAAACAACCCGACTTGCTTCTCGCGGCTGCCCGTGTGATCGGCACGACGCGAGTGGCGAAGCCAGAACCTAACGGCGATCAAGTTGGGATTGAGGACGAACTTCGGGCCGACGCGATGGCCCTGGTCGCGGAGGCCAATGCCATCGGCGGCACCTCCGCCGAACCGATCGCCCTTCTCGCTGCCGCGGTCGAAAAAGAGATCAAGGAAGTGAAACGAGGAGCTACCGACCTTGGCCCTCGAGTTTATGTCGGCACGTTCGATCGCGCACCGGAAACCAACCAATATGTCGCCGCGCTTCGTGGGGGCAATCTTGCCACGATAGCGCTTTACAAGCTCGGCCTCAAGGGCGACATCGAACTGTACGTTACCGACCCCGACGGAAAAGAGATCAAAGATCCGCGTATCCGTTGCGAGGAAGATTTCTTTCTGACATTTACGCCGCCGAAAACGGCCAAGTATAAGATCGCGGTAAAGTGCTGGGGCCTCAGCGGCGAGAAGTCTATTCGTTACCGCCTCATTATCGATCAACGGTAATTCGCTTCCGAAGGAGATCCACGTGACGACGCGTCTCGACCTCATCGCCATTGGCGTGCTGTTTGCCGCGGCACCGGCCTTCGCGCAGCCGAAGACCGAACCGGTTAAACAGGCTCTTTTGGTGGGTTGCACGAAGTACGAAAATCACCCCAATCTTCGCACCCTGTACGGCCCCGCGAACGATGTCAAGGTTTGGCGTCAAGCACTCACCTCGGGGTTCGGCTTCAGCGACGCCGACATCACCACTCTCGCGGAATGGCCCGATGACGAGACCAAGCGGCCGACCAACGCCAACATTCGCAAAGCCTTCGACGGCCTGATCGCGAAAGCCGCCCCCAACGCCCAGGTCGTGATCGTGTTGAGCGGGCACGGCATGCAGGTGCCGTTGCCCAAGGGGGCGAATCCTCTCGATCCCAAGAACTTCGAGCCGGACGGACTCGACGAGGTATTCCTTCCCGCCGACGTCGAGAAGGCCGACGACGAGGGACAGCTCAAGAACTCCATTCCGGACAACCAATTCGGCGAGTGGCTCGACCAGCTTCGGGCCAAAGGCGCGCACGTCATGATCGTCTTCGATTGCTGCCACTCGGGAACGATGACGCGCAGCGCGGCGAAACCGGAATCCGAACTTCGCGAAATCAGCCGGGTTGTCACCCCCAATGCGATTGGCATCAAGCCGGAATTGATCGAGGGATCCATCAAGCGAGCCCAGGCGGCCGTGGCCGAGGAAGAGAAGCGGACGGGCAAGAAGTTGACCGAGCCGACCAAGGTGAAGCCGGAAAATAACCAAATGGGCGGCAGCCTGGTTGCCTTTTACGCCGCCCAGCCGTTCGAAGAGGCCCCCGAGTTGCCGTTGCCCGATGGGGTCCCTCTTGCCCGTGAGAATTACTACGGCCTGCTCTCGTTCACCGTCCTTCAATCGATCAAGCAACGGCAATCGCCGCTGACTTACCGCGAGCTATCGCAAATGGTCGGCTCGTTTTACCGTGCGGAGCGTGGGGTCAAAGGACCGGTTCCCTTCGCTGAAGGCGATCTCGATCGCGAGGTTCTGGGCTACAACGTCTGGCCAAAACGATCGGACGTCGTGTTGGAGAAAGATAAGAAGGACGGTCTCGCCGTGAATGCCGGCACGCTTTCGGGCATCACCGAGGGCTCGATCCTCGCGGTTCATCCTCCGGCCGGCGATCCCCGCGACGCAGCTACCATTCTGGGCTTCGTGAAAGTTCAAAGCGCGACCGTCGCCAGCGCGGTAGTCGTCGCCGTTGAATTCGATGGCAAGCCGGCGGCGAAAATCGCGGACTTGCCAAATCTCGGCCGTTGTTCCGTGGCGGCGCGAGACTACGGAGATTTGCGAGTGAAACTATTCGTGGGTAAATCACCCGTGGTGACCGGCGCGTTTGCCGCCATCGCGAATCTCGGAGATGAGGGCAAAGAAGTATTGGCGATGGTGCGAACCGTCGAAAACGAGGCAGATGCCGAGTGGCTCCTGCGCTTGGTTACTCCCCAGGAGGCCGAGGCGGAGTTCAACCTGAAGCGGACGGAAGATCAAGTGTTTCTGATTCGCGGGGCCGGCCGTAAACTCACCCCGGAAGAGGCAAAAGCAATCGCCTCGGGAAAACAGCGGCGGGTTTTCGGTGTTTATCCAGTGGGTGATCCGAAAGATCCAAAGGCACTTGAAAAGCTCAGTGGACTCATGGCTCGCGATTTGCCCAAGCTCTTCCGCTGGCAAAATCTTTGGAAGGTGGCGAGCGGCACCGCCGACGCCCAGGCCGGCGAGACAAATGGGTTGAAATTCGAAGTGGCCAAGCAGCCCAACGAGAAGGCCACTGGACCGGGTGAAATTCTTCGTTCGGGAGTAGTCGCGAACAATACCGTCCTCGATTTCCGGGTGAAGAACGAAGGGAAGCAGAATCTGTGGGTGGTGGCCATCTACCTCGACGCGGAAATGGAAATTTCCGTTTACGACGTGGTACCGGTCGAAGCGGGAAAGGCTTCCGATTTGTCGCGCGGGGTTATCGAGAAGAAACCGGGCGAGTTCGGCATGGAGGGGATGGTAATCTTCGCGATCCCGCAGAGCATCAGCCCCGAAAAGCCGAATTTCAAGTTCCTCGAACAGTCCGCGTTGAAGGAAGGAAAGCGAGGCGTGAAGCCGCCCGATCCGAAGAGCCAGACACCCTTCCAGCAACTTCTGGGAGCAGCCGTCGTGGGGGCCGGCACGCGAGCGCCCCGGCCGGTAACGAAAACGACTCCAACGGTTCTCTCGGGTTCGTGGGTGGTTGTCCCGTAATCGGTTATCAACGTTCGAAAAAACCGCATCCGTGCGCTCCCATTCGTAACATGAATCTCACACACCCTCCTGTTACGAATGGGCCTTCTCTTGTTACGAATAACGGGCGTTCTGTTACGAATGAACGGGCGTTCTGTTACGAATAACGAACGTTCTGTTACGTATGAACGGACGTTCTGTTACGAATAAATAGCGGAAGCTCCTATCCTGAAGACCAGTAGCCGCTCCTCGAAGCTCGACCGGAGAGGAGCCCGTTGACGCGACGAAATCGTCCCTTCCACGATGGCGGAAAGATGACCGACGCTTCTTTTCAAGCAACCGTTGACGCGGCACGCAACGGCGACGAGGAGGCCGCCGCTCGGCTGGTGCGCGAGTATCAACCCGAACTTCAACGATACATTCGGTTCCGGCTCACCAATCCAGGATTACGCCGATTTCTCGATTCCCTAGATGTTTGTCAGTCCGTGCTGGCCGCTTTTTTCGTTCACCTCAAGGGAGGGCGTCTTGAGATGATTCAGCCTCGCCAGTTATTTCGCTTTCTCGCGGTGATGGCAGAGAACAAGGTGCGGGACAAGGCACGCCGGCATCGGACCGCCCGTCGCGGAGCTGGGATTCTCGACGGTTCCCCGTCGATCGAGACAGTCGATCTTTCCTCCGCCGACCCAGGCCCCGCGGAACTCGCGTCCGATCGGGATCTTGTGGCCGCTCTCCGCGATCGGTTGCCGGCCGAGGACCGAGATTCCGTCGAACGTTGGCTGGCCGGAGACGGTTGGAACGAGATCGCCGCCGCTGCCGGCAACACACCGGAAGCGGTCCGTAAGCAGGTAACGCGTTCGATCGATCGGGCGGCTAAAGAACTGGGATTGATTGAGACCTCGCCATGACGCCACTTACTTCCGAAACCGTCTCCCGTGCTTTCGAGGACATGACGACACGCGCGCGCTCCGGCCAACCAGTGCGGGCCAACGATTACTTCGACCCGACCGCCGCCTCGTCTGATCCTGAGCGCGTTGTCGATCTCGTATATGGGGAATATCTGGCACGTCGCGAGAGCAACACCCCGGCCTCGATCGCCGAGTTGGTGGCACGCTTTCCCTATCTGGCCGAGCAAATCCGTCGGCAATTGCAGTTGCATGAGACACTGGAAGCCGCGGCGGACACAATGAGTGTCGATTCGCAACCTGCAACTCGCTCGCCTACACACGTACCGCTTTACGTTGGACGCTACCGCATCATCACGGAACTTGGGGCAGGCGGACAGGGAACCGTCTACCGCGGATTCCACTCCGAACTTGGCCGTGATGTGGTGATTAAAGTCGCCAAGCGTAGTGTTGCCCCCGGAGAAGTTGATCGCCTCCGGATGGAGGCTCAAGTCCTCGCTTCGCTTGATTATCCAGGACTGGCCCGTGTCTACGACTTCGACACGCACGAGGGGAAACCTTTTCTGGTGATGGAGTTTGTCGGCGGAAAGTCGCTGGATGCGGCCGCCGCATCACAATCGATTTCGCCAAAGCGTGCCGTGGAGATTGTGACTCTGGCGGCGAAGGCGGTTGGATTTGCGCACGGTCGGGGAATCGTCCATCGCGACCTCAAGCCGCAGAACATCCTGCTCGAAGAGACCGGCCATGTTCGCGTCATCGACTTCGGGCTGGCGACTCTCATCACACCCGCTGATGATCTAATTTCATCCGAAAGGTCGATTACCGGCACGATTCGCTACATGGCTCCCGAACAGGCCCGCGGCGACATCGCCGCCATCGGCCCATGGACGGACGTTTTCGGGCTGGGCGGCGTCCTCTACTTTCTTCTGACGGGGTCGTCGCCCTATTCCGGGGGAAAGAACCTGAGCGACACCATCGGTCTGCCATCCCGCGGCGAGTGGGATCGGGCTAAACTTCAAGCGGCCCCGGTGCCGTCTCGAATTCGGGCCGTTTGCGCGAAGGCGCTTTCCGTGAAGCCAGCCGACCGGTATCCGAACGCGGACGCGCTGGCGGCAGCACTCCGTCGAGCGACAACGCGCCCACGATGGCAACTCATCGCTGCAGTTCTCTTCGTGTTCGCTGCGTTCGGTATGCGGGAAGTGGTTCGCAAGCCCGACAACTCGATACCGGTTGTCCCTTCGCCATTCGTACAAGAGATTCCCGCTCAACCCGAGTTCAAGGTCCGTGTTTGGAGCGAGCAGCAGGAGCGTTACCGCGACATCATCTATCAACTACCGTTGCTAACGGGACAGGGAATTCGGATCGAGGTTGCGGCACCAACCGATCGGCACCTCGGCCTGTTCGCGGTGGACGCTTCCGGCGAGGTCCGATTGCTAACGGAAACCAACCCACGCAAGGAAGCTGGCACGATCGCCTATCCCGAGAATCCGAGCGCGAAGTCCGAACTGAAAGAGCCAGCGGGAACGGTGGTGTTGCTATTGGTCGGCCGCGCGGGCTCAGCGGTGTCGCTGGAAGAAGTGCGGGCCGCTCTGGGAGCGGATCCCTGGCCAAAGCTGCCAAAATCCTCAATGGTGGTGATTGAGCGGGAGAAGGTCGCGGTTGCCGGCACCGGACGGGGTGTTGGACCAACTGCCCAGCAAGCGGACCCGGAAGGGGATGTGCTACGCCGGCTCAACGCCGCCCGTGCTCAATTGAGCCAAACCTGCGACGTCATCGCGGGTGCGGCGTTTTCGCATCGGTGACGTGACATGAAAAAGCATTTATGAAATGATTATGGCCTTACTACTTTGAACTGCCACCATTGGAACCCGTTGGAACGCGCACGCCGCTGCCCGCCGAGGAACTCGGTTTGAAATAGACTTCGCAATTCGGCATCAGCAACTGGAAACGCACGATTCCCGCTTCTGTTATCCGGCTATCGAACAAGCCAAGACACTTCAGCGTTTTCAATTGGGCAAAGTGCTTTAGCTCAGCTTCGGAAGCTTTTCGTACGGAGTAGATACACAGAGTTTCCAAGTTCTGTAGATTTCCCAATTCCTTGCAAATCGCCGGGGAAACCAACATACTTTGGAGTCGGAACTCCTTCAACGATCGGATTTTGCAAACTGATTTGACGATTTCCGTGTGGCAGTCACCTAGAAGAGTCAAGGAGGTGAGTCGCGGCAACTCGGGAAGGACATTGTCTTTTGCTCCAGAACCATTGTCGGCTGTTAGCTCCGTAAGCTCCTTGCAAGGTTCCAATAATTTCAACGTGATGTTGGACGGAAGATGCAATACTTGAACCTTGTCGAGGTTGGTCAGCATCTGAAAACCGGCGGTGGTGATTTTGGTGTGGTCCAACGAGAGTCGCTGAAGTCTCTTGAATTCATTGAGATTCTCGATGGCCTTGTCGTTGATGCGTTGGCATCCCGACAAAAAGAGCGACTGCATATTCTGCAGCCCGGCCAATTCCTTCAATCCCACGGAGGTCACCGAAGTGTGCGACAGATCCAACCAGCGCAATCGCTGAAGAGAGGCCAACTCCTTCACGCCGGCATCCGTCACGGGTGTGCAATCGAGATAGAGCGAATGCAGGTCGAGATTCGCGGCGATATCTTTCAGGCCGGCATTGCCGATCTTCGATCCGCCGAAATCGAGCGATTCGATCGTCGACAAACGACGCAAAGTGGGCAGAAACCGCTTCACGTCCGAATCGGTCGTCTTTCGTGGGAAAAGGACCAAGTCGACCGGGTTGCCTGGTGCCTTCTCGTCGCGATGCAGCGTACAACCGAACTTCGTCAGCGTTTCCTCGGCAGCGGCGATTTGTTCCGGCGTCACCTTTACTGGCTTTTTGGCCTGAGCGGTCACGTTTTCAGTGAAGCCAAGCAAACCGCTCAGGAGAATGGAAAAACGGACGAATTTGGCTCTGTACATGGGCTACCTCTGGAAAGATTGCAGGGAGCCGTGCGGCTTACGCCGCCGGGTGATGCAGCGAAAAACTCGCAAATTGTATCACCCGGCGGCTTACGCCGCTCGGCTCGCCAATACCACTTTTAACTCAACTCCTTGATCACCCCGGAGTGCGCCCCGCCGTAGAACCGGTCGTTGGTCGTCACCCCCATCTTCTCGGTGACCGTGCGCATCAGGTTCCCGAGTGGCACCTGGTTGCCGCAGGCGACGTGGCCGGCGTGTTTGATGCCGAGGCGCGTTCCGCCAGTAAGCATGGCGGGGAGATCTTGCTTGCTGTGTGCCGCAGGACCGCCGTTGGTCGTGCCCCACAAGGCGAGCGTGTGGTCGAGAACCGAGCCGGTCCCCTCGCGCAGGCCCTTCAATTTGTTGAGGAAATAGACCCACTCTTCCATCTGCCAAGCGTCTACTTTGGTCCACCACTTGAGCTTTTCTTCTTCGCCGTTGTTGTGGGTGATGGTGTGCAGGTCCCACGGCACGCCGCGGTTTTGATCCTTGTAGGCATAGCCGCCGAGGTCGGAACGGACGTTGAAGGCGACCAGCCGGGTGCTGTCGGTCTGGAGGGCCAGAGCGGTCACGTCGAACATCGACTTGAACCAGCCCATCTGGGCCTTGGCGTAATCGACCGGGTCGACCTTCGGCTTCGGCATGGCGAGCCAGCGGGCGTCCGTCGCCATTTGTTCTTCGAGATCGCGGATCGAGGTGAGATATTCTTGCAGCTTGATCTTATCCGAGGCTCCGAGACGGCCTTCGAGGCGCTTGGCCTGTTCACGGATCGAATCGAGGATGCTCCCCTGTTCGGCACTGCGGACTTTCTGGGCGGCCACTTCATTGGCGCTATCGGGGCGGAATAGTTTGTCGAACAGGATCTGCGGACGATCTTCCGGCATGATCGGCGTGCGATTCTTATTCCACGAGAGCGTGTGTTGGCCGTCGCCACCGAAGCCGGTTTGCCGGGTGTGGCTGAGGCTCAGGGAAGGAAAACGCGTCTTGCCGCCCAGCGTATCCGCGATGATCTGATCGCAGGAGATGCCGTACTTGCCGCCCTTGTGGGGATCAACGCCCGTAAGGAAACAGTGAGCGGACTGATGGCCGCCGGTGACGGCATGTAGGCCGGTGAAGTAGGTCGTGTCTTTCTGGAACGGCTGCAGGGGCTTGACCGATTCGGGCAGCACGTAGTCGAGCCCGGTTTTCTCAGGCATCGAGGTGAACGGGTTCATACCGAGGCCCCAGCAGGTGAACACCGCACGGCCAGTGATCTCGGAGGGGGCCAGTTCGCCTGCCTTGCTATACGACCCGCTATTGACGCCCATCGCCTCCAGCCACGGCAGCGCGATGGCCACGCCGGTGCCCCGGAGAAACGTCCGCCGGTCCATTGTCCATCGTTTACGCTGAATGTTCATCAACTATCTCCGTTGAGCCGCTTGCGGCGTTCATTTCGTCTGAAAAGCTCGCGTCATCACGATCGCCTGAAGCATCGCTTGCAGGCGGTTTTCTTTTTTCGATGTCTCGGCCAGCACCTGCTCCACCGTGGTGCGGTCGGTCACGCCCACGGGGCGGCCCAGCGCGTATGCCAGCATCTTCTCCGTGAAGCCCTTGAGGAACTTGTCCTTCTCGTCGAGCAGGGCCTGCTTGTACTCGGGCAGGTTCTGGAAGACCTTGCCGTTGGGCATCACGCCCGACGAGTCGATCACCGGATCGTATCGATCGCCCCGGCGGCCCTCGCCATTCTGCCGTTCTCGCCAGAGGCCGATGGCGTCGTAATTCTCCAGGCCCAGGCCGAGCGGATCGATCTTGGCGTGGCAACTCGCGCACGTCGCGACCGATCGATGCTGTTCGAGCCGCTGGCGGACGCTCAAATTCTTCCCCTTGATGACCGGCAAGTCGCCCGCATTGGGCGGCGGCAGCGGGGCCGGCGTGTTCCAGAGGACATCGAGAACGTAGGCCCCGCGCTTGACCGGTTGCGTCCGCGTGCCGTCCGACAAATAAGTCAGCAGGCCCGCCATGCCGAGGATGCCGCCCCGGCGATGCTCCGGCTTCAACGCTACCCGGCGGAAGGCATCACCCTCGACGCCTTCTATTCCATAATGCTTGGCCAACCGCTCGTTCACAACCAGAAAATCGCTTTCGAGCAAATTGATTAGCGACGCGTCGGTACGCAGTAATTCATGGAAAAACTCGTAAGGCTCGCGAAGGCTGGCATCGCGAAGGGGCGGGTCGTAGGCCGGATACTGGCGGGCATCGACCATAACCGTGCCGAAATCGCGGACGCGCATCCACTGGCCGACGAAGTTCTCTACGAACTGCCGGGCTTTCGGATCGAGGGCCATCCGCTTGACTTGAGCGATCAGCACTTCAGGAGATTTCAGTTTCTTCTTCTCCGCCAGGGCGAGCAGTTCCGCGTCGGGCATGGTACTCCACAGGAAGTACGACAGGCGGCTGGCGAGTTCGTAGTCGTTCAATTCGTGTGGTTTGGTATCGGCACCGGTCGGTTCTTGCAGATAGAGAAAATCGGGCGAAGTCAGCACTGTCAACACTCCCGAGCGAACGGCTTCGCGGAAGGTCTTGCCGTGCTTGTCCTGCATGGTCTTGACGACCTTCACCAGGGCGTCGATCTCTCCGGCTTTTACGGGGCGGCGGTAGGCGCGCGGCAGAAACCGGGTGAAGATCTCCCGTGCGTAGGCATAGTCGCCTGCTTCCTCGCCCTTGAAGAAGATGTCGTTGGCCGCCTTGGTTGGCCATTCGAGCGTGAGCGGGCCTTCCAGTTCGACGTACTCGTACCACAAACGCGGCAAGGCTTTGAAGTCGACGTCCGGGTTCACGTGATAGACGGGGCCCTTGAACGTTTCCGCGAAATTGCGGAGCTTCTCGTACATCGCATCACGTTTCTCACGGGCCGCGTTGACTGCTTCCGGCCCGAGCTTTTTCTGGTTGGCGTTCTCGAAGGCAAACGCGGTTTGCAACGTGTTCTGGAGCAGCGACTTCAACTCGAGGTTTTGCAGGAGCGGCTGATCTTTTTCAGTGCGAGGCTTGTAGATGTTCCAGGTGAAGGTGATGCCTTTCTCGAAGTTGGGCCCGCCGTGCCGGAGGTAGACCAACTGCTCGTATTCCTTGGGCTGATCGAGGGGAGCATCGATCGCGATGCTGAAGCTGGTGCCGTTCTCTTTCGATTCCTTGCAGTAATCGACGAAAACACGGACGGCATCCACCGCGAACTTGCCGCTGCCGCGGTCGGCACCCGCTCGCAGCTTCACCCGATACCAGCCATCCTGGGTGACGACTTTCCGCGGGATGTCGCCGCGCTGGAGATAGGAAAGGTGGTAGCCGGTGTAGGTATCGGTGATCAGGAGTTCCATGCCGCCGTCGCGAGCCGAGTTGAAGTCAGTGAACTCGGGGCCGCGTTCGATTTCGGGCAGTTTCGGTTCGGTTTTGCTGTAAATGTTGGAGTATTGCTGGGCCCGCTCGAGGATCTCCTTCATCGTCGTCGTCTTCCGGGTCTTACGATTCAGGATGATATCTTTGAGGGCCACGTGGCGATACGTGTTCACCTTGGGTTGCGTGAGGGGCAACGCGTTGTCGATCACCATGCGGGCGACTTCCAGATATGCTTCAAGTTGCGCCTTGTCGATGAAGAGGGCCGCCCCGCCGCGGTCGAAGCCGTCCACCTTGCCGTCCGCGGGCAATTCCTGCTCGAACTTGCGTGCGAATTTCTCTTCCAGGTGAAACAGATCGCGAACGGTGTTGGCGTACTCGGTCCGGTTCAGCCGCCGCATCGGCACGCGGCCGCCGGTACTTTGCGCCCGCTTCTCGGCGGCGCGCAGTTCTTGATTGACCCACTCGACGACGACGAACGCTTCCTTGGGATCCGGCCGAGGTTCCTTCTCGGGGGGCATCTTGCCGAGGTTGATCTTGTCGATCGCCTCGCGCCAGTGGTCGGCCGTTTTACCTTCCAGAAAATCGGTGCTCAGCCCTTCC
>JAIOQJ010000128.1 GCA_021413475.1 Planctomycetota bacterium
AGATGCCCGCGACCGATCGGGGTCTAACCGTTGCTCGCGGCCTCGTCGATCAGGGTCTTTTGACAAAATTCCAAGCGGAACGCCTGATGGTCGGCAAGACCGATGGTTTCATGATGGGTCAATATCGGATCCTGGATGAGCTCGGCCGTGGCGGCATGGGACGGGTTTTCAAGGCCGAACACATGACCATGGGGCGCGTGGTGGCCCTGAAAATTCTCAGCAGCCATTTGTTGAAGACGGAACGGGCCCGCCAGCTCTTTCACCGCGAAGTTAAAGCGGCTGCCAGGTTGAGTCACCCGAATATCGTCACGGCTTTCGATGCGAACCAAGTCGGCGAACGATGTTTCCTCGTCATGGAATTTGTCGATGGGCCCAATCTTCAAGATCTGGTGAAAGAACATGGTCCACTTCCAGTAACGCAAGCCTGCGATTACATTCGTCAGGCGGCCATCGGCCTACAATGCGCCCACGATATCGGTATGGTCCATCGCGACATCAAGCCGGCCAATCTGCTGGTTCAAAACAATCCGAGCAAGGTCATCCCCAGTGCTTCGATCGTGAAGATCCTCGATTTCGGGCTGGCGCGTGTGACCACCAATGAAGACGGCACACCGGGCGATGACTCGATCGCGGACAACAAAAATACCGTGATGGGCACGCCCGACTATCTCTCGCCGGAACAAGCTCGCAGCTTGCATTCAGTCGATGGGCGCTCCGATATCTACAGCCTCGGCTGCACGTTTTTCTACCTACTGACCGGCCAAGTGCCGTTCACCGGTGGAACAACGATGGAAAAGCTGATCCGACATGGAACGGAAGAGCCTCGCTTGGTTTCGAGCGTGCGGCCCGATGTTCCGCCGGCAGTGGTAGCCATTGTCAGTAAGATGCTGGCCAAGAAACAAGAAGATCGCTTCCAAAGCTCTGCGGAATTGGCCGCGGTCCTGATGCCCTACACAGGTCAGGAGACCGGGAACTGGGTGGCGGTCGAACCGTTGCCGGCCGAGAATCTTCAACCCATCTCGAGTAAGAGCTTGCCGCGAATTCCCGGTTCGCGTGCCGGCTCCGATCCGTGGACAAATCTCGACGAAGAGGAAAGCATGGCCGGGACCTTGCCCGGCGAGTTTGAAGCGACCAAGGTGTCGTACCGGAGCTCGAAAAAGGGCCGCCGCCGAAATAAATCGGGGGCGGGGTTGCTCTGGAGTTTTCTGGCGTTACTCTTGATCCTTGGCGTGCTCGGCGGCTCGATCGCGTTGATTCGCTACCTCATGATTTTGAAATCTTGAACTCTTCCTCTCGCAGCCGTTCGAGCAGTTGGGCCATGTCTTCCGGCAGCGGGCTGGACCACGACATCTTATCTTCCGTATCTGGATGACGAATACCGAGTTTGGCGGCGTGGAGCATCGTTCGCTCCGCGCCACTGTCATCCGGATGAGGCTTGCCGTTGGTCGGCCGATCGTAAATTCGCTCTCCGCACAAGGGCGTTCCCTGTTCGCCGAGATGAATTCGCACCTGATGCGTGCGACCCGTTTCGAGCCGGCATTCAATCAGCGTGAAATCGCCCAAGCCTTCGATCACTTTGACGTGCGTAATTGCCTTTTGGCCGTCCTCCGCATTGGTCGGCGAACTACCCCGGCGACCATCGCCGCGATCGCGGACGATCGAAGACTCAATGCGGCCAGCCTTCGGCTGGCCGCGCACCAATGCCAGGTAACGGCGTTCCACCGTATGCTCGCGGAACTGGGTATTGAGGGCCTTTTCCGCCTTCACCGAACGGGCAAAGATGACGACACCGCTGGTATCGCGATCGATGCGATGGACGGGCCGCAACGTCTTGCCCGGTTGCCCGAGCAAGTCTGGAAGCAAATCGGCGAGTGTGGACGGGAGAAAATGCTTGCCGCGTTCACCGAACTCCGCGGCTTCCTCCGCGTGGCGCATGGTGGTCATGCCGGCCGGCTTATCGACGACCACGATGGCATCATCCTCGTAGACGATCTTGGGCATCGGGCCTTCATGCACGGGCGCGGGCTTCTTGAATTGCGGTTTCTTGCGGGTTGTCGTGGTGGCCCCGACGGCCGAAAATCCGTGAACATCGACGCGATTGCCCACGCGCAAGCGATGGGCTGGGTCGGTGGTCGGTTGCCCCGCCACGCGGACTTGCTTCTTCGAGACGATCTCCTTGGCTTTGGTCCAGGTGAGCTTGAGCTTCGTCCGAAGATAAGCCGCCAGGGTCTGTTTCCCTTCGCCCTTGGCGACGATGAATGAATGCAGAAGCATCGACGAAACTCCAGTTAAAGCCGCTTGCGGCGAAGCGTCGCTCCGCCGCAAGCGGCGAATCAAAACCAATCAATCCGCGAGATCGAATTCCTTCGGGTCCACCTTGTCGAGAGCTTTGAAATCCTTGATCTCGGACGTCATAAATTTTTTCCCGTCGATTAGCACTTCGGTCTTGGTCGGGTAATTGATTCCGCCGAATTTCTTGACATCGGTGTAGATAACCCGTTGATCGACTTCTTTCTCGGTCGGGTCGAGGCCGCGGCGATCGATCTGCGCGAGCAGATTGGTCTTGGCGTCGAAGAAGAGTTTGACGTCCTTATGCCCCTTCGATTTGACCAGGACGCCGTTCACATCATTGCCGCCTACCTTCGCTGGCTTTTCGATCGAACTGAGTTCGAATTTCCGCGCGTCGAGCAGGTCCACGAGGAGCATGATCTTCTGCAAGTACAGCGATTCTTGCAACTCCGCCTTCAACTCGTTCGAAACGGGCACGGCCAGTTCGGTCGCGGAAATCTTGACTTTCTCCCCGTTCACGATCTGATTCATCGTGATTTTCTTGCCCAGGGCATCCATCTTGAGCACGTTCTTGAACTTGTCCGGATGGTGGAAGGTCGACTCGGCCTCGATCGCGATCTCGAGGCCCATATACGTCATCTTCGCATCGGAGGTCAGTTTCCCCGCCGTGATTTTCTTGAGATTATCCGCCCCGCCATGAGCCACGATCGCTTTTTCGATGACTTCCTTCGCGGTTTCCGCTCTTGCAGCAGGGACGGCAGCAAAAACAAAGCAGGCGGCGAGCGGAAGCATGTGCATCAAGCGATTCATGACAATCTCTCCTGGGAAAGGAATGTTGGCGTTCATGGAGATGGCCGACTCCACTAACTTATCCATTCCGGCAGCGATCATCAATCAGCGAGGGCTCGGCCATGCGCCGTTTTGAAGTGCGAACCACCCAGCGGAACCAGTTTGTCGAGATCACCGACAAGGTCCGCGCGGCCATTCTGGAAAGCGGTATTCGCGACGGATTTTGCATCGTTTATTCACCGCACACGACAGCGGGGATCACGATCAACGAGAACGCCGACCCCGACGTGGTTCACGACATGCTCCTCTGGCTGAATCGCGAGATTCCGCAGAAACAGTCCGGTTTCCGGCACGGCGAGGAGAATAGCGATTCGCACATCAAGGCCAGCTTGATCGGTTCGAGTGCGAACATCGTGATCGACCAAGGCGACCTGGTGCTGGGTCGCTGGCAGGGCGTTTATTTCTGCGAGTTCGACGGGCCGCGGTCGCGGCAGGTGATGGTGAAGGTGGTTGGTACTCAGGAGTAACTCCAATGATCGAATTGGCTGACGCAAGAGAGCTAATGCGAGAAGAACTCGCCTATCTCGAAGAAGATTGGAATACCCCTGCGAAAATTAGCGATGCTGAAACGCTGGAATATCACGACTGCTATATATTCAAATGCGTGCCAATTGATCCGACGCAAGTGCCTGCGAGTATCGAACCTAGTGCCTTGTCCAGACTTAATTTTCAGGTTGAGCGGATGGCAACGAGTGTAATTCTCCCGAATGTCCCCGTCGCTAGTCAATCAGCCGCGGTAGCGGCGGAAGATGGTAGCCCACGGCGACAGCCGTGGGAATCGGAGCATGTCGGATGTCCCGAGCCCCGGTAGGGGCGACACGGTCCGCTGTGCCGCCCCTGCCGGGGCTTGGAGCATGCATTTGCCCATGTCCCACGGCTGTCGCCGTGGGCTACCCTGTGCCGCCGCTGCCGCGGCGGACACTCGGCGCGAATAAACGCTTACTCGAAAATTTAGCATGGACAGGGCACTAG
>JAIOQJ010000129.1:0-18641 GCA_021413475.1 Planctomycetota bacterium
AGGGAAAATAGGTTCAGAACCGCTCGCGGCTTTGCGCTCGCTTAAAAATCCGAGTACATTTCGCAAGAGAAAGCGAGCGCAAAGCCGCAAGTGGCTCTGGATGAAAAATGGCCTTCCCGACGACGGCACGATTCCTATACTGACTCACCGGAACCCATCTTTTGTGGTGGGTTCCTTTTTTTTCTCGCCGATCCGACCGGTGCATGCGGCGGCCCTCAATGGCCGGTCCGGGGCGAACAAACAGGTAGGGCAACCACATGGCAACGAAGAACAAGACGAACCGCAGCCTCAAGAAGCGATTCAAGATCACTGCTTCGGGGAAGCTCAAGCACAAGAAACCCGGCAAACGCCACTTGTTGGCCGGCCGTACTTCCAAGCGAAAGCGTCAACTGCGCTTGCCGGTTGTCACGTCCGATAAGACAGCCGAGAAGTACATCACCGCCATGGGCGGGGCTTGATCCAAACCGGAACTTTTACACGCATTGCGGATCGCCTGCCGGGGTTTCAAACCTGGCAGAAGACGGTCGCAACCTTCTTGAGGAGATCGATTCATGGTTCGCGCACGCAGCGGTAAGACCGTCCTTCGCAAACGAGCTCGCACACGCAAGCTCACCAAGGGCTTTCGTCTCGGCCGCCATCATCTTTACAAACAAGCCATCATCACCCTGCGCCGTGCCCGGAAATACGCTTTCCGCGATCGCCGGGTCAAGAAGCGGGAATTCCGTCGCCTCTGGATCGCACGCATTAGCGCGGCCTGCCGGATGCGTGGTTTCCGCTACAACCAGCTCATCGCTGGCCTGCATCTCGCCAAGATCGAATTGGATCGCAAGTCGCTTTCGGAGATCGCGATTCACGATCCGGACACGTTCACCAAACTGGTCGAACTTGCCAAACAGAATCAACCGGCCGGTTTGAAGTAAGCCGATTGCGAAATCGCGGTGAGAGACACGCTTGTCTCGGAAGAAAAGCTATTCTTCCTATGATGAGCGTGTCTTTTGCGTTGCGCGATCACTCCGCACTCTTTCGGAGATGCCGATGACTCCTATCCACGCGGATCTTTGGCAGCGAATTTCATCGTTCTCCATTGATGGCCCCGAACCAGCCACCCTCTCCTTCGCGAAACGGCTGGCCCGCGAAAACGGCTGGACTGTCGCGTTCGCCGAGCGCACCGTCCTCGAATACAAGCGTTTCGTCTTCCTGGCCATGACCTCCGGGCATCCCGTTTGCCCTTCCGAGCAGGTCGATCAGGCCTGGCATCTGCACCTCACCTATACACGGTCGTACTGGGATCGCTTTTGCAAGGAAGTCCTTGGCCGGCCGCTCCACCACGACCCGACCCGTGGCGGTTCCCAGGAAGCGGCCAAGCACGAGCGGATGTACGAGAGCACGCTGGCCGACTACCGCCGAGTCTTCAACTGCGAACCGCCCGCCGATTGCTGGCCGCCAACGGTCATCCGATTCAGCGACGACATTCACCATCGGCAAGTTAGCACTAAGCAGAACTGGGTCGTTCCCAAGGGGCCGATTAAACGCGGTCTGGCGGCAGGATTGCTCCTGACCGCGGTTGGAGGCTGCATCGGCCCTGTGTTGGCGGACGCCCAGACCGATCGGCAGATGTTCCTACTCATTTACGCCGCGGTCATGGTAGGCGTCATCGCGATCGGAACAGTCTTCCGACGCCTGCTGCGGCGACCCGATGGGGCGATCGATTTGAAAGAACTCGAGCTCGATCGCTACGATACCGCTCTGCTCGCGGGCGGCCCGATCCGGGTTTTCGATACCGCCCTCGTCCATCTCATCGATACTGGCGCGCTGGCACACACGACGGACGGCAAGATCATGGCCAACGGCCCGCTCGATGCGTCGGCCGATCTTCTCGAAAAGCAAATCTACGATCATGTGGCCCTCGATGCCCTGCAAACACGCACGATCGACCAGATCCGCAAGGGAGTACAGTTCAATCTCGAAGCTCGACAGCAGAATCTTCGCGACAAGCAATTGTCCATGACCACGTCGCGTTCCCTGGCGGCCTGCCTCATTCCCATCTTCATGACCATATTGGTTGCCATCATGGTCGCGGCACCTCGCTTGAAAGCGGGCATCGACGCGGGCAAGCCAACGACGTTTCTCGTCCTCCTGATGGTCGGAGCGATCGTCGCCGCTTTCATCGTCTTTGTCCGTCGCCCCCGACGAACGCTGCGAGGCGACAACTACATAAAGGCCAGTCTCACTCGCTACGCCGAGATCGGCTCGGATGCGCTTGCGGCACGTGCTAATCTCGTATTGGGCACCGCTCTCCTGGGCACCGCCGTGCTCGCCTCGACGGAATTCGCTTCGCTGGGGACGATGCTGCATCCACGAAACGACCCCACCAGTTCCGGCAGCGGCTGTAGTAGTGGTTGCAGCGGAGGAGATGGCGGTGGTGGCGGCTGCGGCGGGGGCGGTTGTGGTGGAGGCGGAGACTGAACCCGGCGGACGGCTTTTCGATCCATATACTTTCCCAACACGTTTTCGCGCCCATTCTTCTGGATAGGAACATCCATCGATGTCTGAATTGAACGCGACGGCCGAGTTGCTGGAACTGGAGAAACGCGGCCTGCAAGAGTTACAGGCTTTAACCGACGAACCCGCGTTGCGGGCCTGGCACACGAAATATTTTGGCGATAAAGGCGAGATGGCCGGGGCTCTCCGCAAAGTGGGGACTCTCCCCCCGACGGAACGCAAAGGCTATGGCCAGGAAGCGAACCGCATCAAGCAAGTCCTGACCGACGCGTACGATCAAGCACTGGCAAAAGCTAAGGAAAATGCTCTGCTCGCCAGTTTGAGCGAAAGCCCGCTCGATGTTTCCCTGCCGGGACGCCCGACGCGGCACGGGCGTGTGCATATTGCCACCCGCATCATGCGGGAGATCTACGGCATCTTCTCCGACATGGGTTTTCAGATCCATCGCACCCGCGAGGTCGAGGACGATCTGAATAACTTCGAATACCTCAACATGCCGCCGCACCACCCGGCCCGCGACATGTGGGATACGTTCCACACCACCACGCCCGGCGTCCTGCTGCGCACGCACACTTCGCCCGGTCAGATCCATGTCATGCGCGAGTTCTGCCCGCAACCGATCCGGGCCGTGCTTCCCGGCATGTGCTACCGGTACGAAGCGATCACGACCCGCAGTGAGATTCAGTTCCAGCAAGTGGAAGGCCTGGTTATTGGCCCGAACGTGACGATGGCCGACTTGAAGGGAACGATCACGGCTTTCGCGAGACGGCTATTCGGCCAGGAACGGCAGATCCGCATCCGCTCGAGCTATTTCCCCTTCACGGAACCGAGCATCGAAGTGGACATCGATTGGCCGAAGGAAGACCCGAATGCCGATCGCTTGACGAAAGGCACCGGCTGGCTGGAAATCATGGGTGCCGGGATGGTCCACCCCACGGTCCTCCGCAACGGCGGTTACGACCCCGACCAGGTCAGCGGCTTCGCCTTCGGCATGGGCCCGCAACGAATCACCATGCTCAAATACGCCATTGACGACATCCGTGAGTTCTGGAAGAACGATTTGAGGTTCTTGCAACAGTTTTGAGATTTGGCGAGCCGACCCGCGTGAGCGGCCGGAGGAAATTTGAATACTCCAGGCGCTAACGCGACCTGGCTCGCCAATGCTCGTCACATTTTCTCTTTCTTCCCCATTAGCGGTTTCCGTTTCAGCGGCTCTTCCATCACGATCGTGCGGTCGACATCCTCCTCTTGAGGCACATCCCCTCGCTGTTTCTTCATGGCCTCTTCAGTTGCTTCGACCCACCGGCTGGTGCTCATCAATTTGCCCCACGGTTCCCAGCCTTCGACGTGCATGCAAACGGCTCGGAAGCCGGCCATCAGCGGCATCGCCAAAAACAGGCCGGGCATACCCCAGACGAGATCCCAGAAGAGGCAGGAGATCATCACCGTGGTTGCGTTCAGATCCATGCTTCGGCCCATGACCACCGGGACGATGATATAACCTTCGAAGGTGACGACGGCCGTATAGAGAACCAGCACGAAGAGCGCGTGCCAGGCCGAGCAGTAAATGAATGCGTCTAGCACGGGCGGCATGCCTGCCAAGATGGTTCCGAGGTATGGAACATAGCAGAAGAGCGCGGTGATCAGAGCCCACGTCCATGGTTGCCGCAGGCCGAGCAGATGGTAAACGACGCCAAGAAACAAACCCAAGCCACAGTTCACGATCGTTCGCCACACGAGATAGGCTTGCACCGATTCCGCCATCTGCCTGAGGACAGATGTCACCTTTCCCTGCATGATGCTGCTTTCGCCGAAAATCGCGCGGATCTGCTTGGCAAGCATGTCTCCCTCGAGCAGCAGAAAGAGCAGGATGAAAACAATTAGCACCGATTGCCACAGCCACGTCACGCCGAGCTTGCCGAGGCTGAGCAATTCCGTGGTGATGAAATCGCCTTCCAGCGTCTTCTTCACATAAGCGAATACAGATGATTGATCGGGATCGGCGGGGAGAACCTCATCGACCGACCCAGGCGAAATCGTCTGCACCTGCGTACGGATCTTCTTGTAAAGGTCTTTCTGCTGTGCGGTGTTGTTGGGATTCGGCAGGTCTTGGACAATTCGCGGGATGGCCGCAGCAATGCCAATGAAGACCCCCAGGTTGACGAGAATCAGGCCGCCGATCACGGTAAAGCACGCGATGGCCCAGGGAAACTTGAGCCGGAGATGAAGCCACTTGGCCGCCGGCCACAAAATCACGGACAGAATGGCGGCAATGACCAGCGGAATGAAGACGGTCTTGCCGAGGTAAAGAGTCACCGACAGGCCAAGGAAGCCGAGGGTGTTCAGTCCAACGCGCGTCGCCGTGGTGATGATGAGCATGAGGGAGGCTCTGTCCTGGTTAAGTCCGTGGCCGGTTGCCCATAGCCACTTCGTTCAGAGATTCCGCCGGGAGAGAGGAACGGCGAGACGCCCGATGATCGAAAGACTATGCGTATATCTTCGCCGCTGCAAGGGTGTTCTGCAACAACATCGTGATGGTCATTGGCCCGACACCCCCTGGAACGGGTGAAACTGCGCCGGCGGTATCGATCACGGACTCGTGAACGTCGCCCACCAGCTTGCCGTCAACTGAGTTAATCCCCACGTCGATGACGGCCGCGCCGGGCTTCACCATCTCCGGCGTGACGAACCGTGGCACACCAATCGCCGCAATCAGAATATCTGCCTGACGGGTGATCGAGGGGAGATCGCGCGTACCGCGATGCACGACAGTGACCGTCGCGTCGCCAGCATCCGGAAATGCGGCCGTCGGTTTCTGCATCAAGATCATTGCTAGCGGCTTGCCCACGATGTTGCTGCGGCCAAGGATGACGACGTGCTTCCCCGCCGTGGCGATGCCGTTCCGAGAGAGCAGAAGGCGAACGCCGTACGGAGTGCACGGTAAGAACCGCGGATGCCCTGCCGCGAGCAAGCCGACGTTTTCAGGATGAAAAGCATCGACATCCTTGCCGGGAAGAATCGCACGAATAACTGCCTCTTCGTCGATTCCTTTGGGCAACGGCAACTGCACGAGGATGCCGTTCACGGCCGGGTCGGCATTCAAACTCGCGACGACATCGAGAAGTTCCTTCTGGGTAACATTTGCCGACAGGGCATGATGGATGCTGACCATCCCCGCCTGCTCGCACGCCTTCCGCTTGTTACGAACATAGACATGGCTGGCCGGGTCGTCGCCAACGAGCACGGTGGCCAACCCCGGCGGCTTCCCGCCCGAAGCGATGAACGTCTTCACTTGCTCGGCAATCTCCGCGCGGATGGTCTTGGCGAGCAGATTGCCGTCGAGCTTGATTGCTGGCATGGCGGATGACTCAGAAGGTTGAATATTAACCACGGATGGAACACAGATGAAACACGGATAAGAATCGGAATTGGATCATTCTGGATTTCATCCGTGTTTGATCCGTGTTTCATCCGTGGCTAAAAAATTACAGACTAGCGGCGGCCTCTCGGGCGTTGGCGATGAACCGGCGCACCTTGTCGGGATCCTTGCGCCCCGGGGACGACTCGACGCCGCTGGCGACATCAACGGCGGCGGGGCGAACCAGACGGATCGCCTCGCCGACGTTTTCGGGCGTGAGGCCGCCGGCCAGGATCAATGGCACGCTAGGCCGAAAGTCGGCGAGTAGATCCCAAGGAGCCTTGTGGCCCGTGCCTCCCATTTGCCCTTCGACGAAGGCATCGACGAGGATGGCCGCAGGCTGATGGCCGTTGGCAGCGCAAGCGGCGAGAAAGTTCGTTATCCTCGTCAGGCCCGCTTGATCCTTGATCCGAAACGCGGCGATCAATGCGAACGGAAACGGGTCGGCCGTTTCGGGATTCTCGCCGTGCCACTGCACGCCGCGCAGTCCGAGCTGGTATGCGAGAGCACACACCTGGCGCATCGGCTGGGCGACGAAAACGCCGACACCTGCCATCAACGGCGGGATCGCTTTCAAAAGCGGCATCGCTTGCCGGGGATCGACGTATCGCGGCGAATCGGGATGAAAATTCACCCCCACCGCGTCGGCCCCAGTCTCGGCACAGAGCCGCACGTCGTCAGGCTGCGTCACACCGCAGATTTTTACACGCAAGGGAATCGACATGCCTTCTACTTTATCGATCTCTTCGTAGGACGGCCTTCCTTGGCCGTCTGCTCAATCATGGACGGCCAAGGAAGGCCGTCCTACGAAGAAAAAGTCTATCGTGCCATGCCCACGGCTTTGCGTGGGCATGTGTGGCGACTGAGAGGTTCACATGCCCACGCAAAGCCGTGGGCATGGCACGCAAGCGTCTTTCTAAATTTTACCGGCCCTCGCCAACGCCAGCGCCCCATGCACCACCACGGCCTCACCCAGCGCCGCCGGCACGATCTCCGTCAAGCCCGCGAACGGTGGAAACGTCCGCGACGCCACCTTCTTCCGCAACGGCCCAAAGAAGAACTCCTCGCCGATCAAGGCCACGCCGCCGCCGATGACGATTCGCTTCGGACACAAGAGCACGATGACCGCCGCGATCGCCTCGGCCAGAGCATCAAGGGCGGTTCCCAAAAGTTCGCGAGAAAGCGCATCGTTCTGCCGGGCCCCTTCGGTAACATGCCGAGCGGTGATCTGATCGATGTCGCTGCTCGTCAGTTTTCGCAGCACGGAATCGAGTTCCATTCCCCCACGCAGCGTGCGCTGAGCCCTTCTACCGATCGCCCAACCCGACGCGATCTCTTCCAGCACGGTCATTAGCCCCGTTTCCGAATCGTGTACGCGCAGATGCCCAATCTCCGCCGCGCCGCGTCCGACGCCCCGGTAGATGGCCCCATCAACGATCAACCCGCCGCCGATCCCCGAGCCGACGGTGATATAAAAAACCGGTGAAAGCCCCTGCCCTGCCCCATGCAACGCCTCCGCGAGCCCCGCCACGTCGGCATCGTTGCCCAGAAAAACGGGCACTTTCAAGGATTCGGCCAACCACGCCGCGATCGGAAAATTATCCCAACCGGCAACTTGATGCGACTTGATGACACGCTGTGTGGAATCATCAATCGGCCCCCCGAAACCAATCCCCGCCCCTTTCAACCGCGACGCCGCCACGCGATTGGTGCCCAGCAGTTCTGGGATGGCCGAGAGTATCTGCCGGCGGATGCCCTCACCCCCGGCCGCAGGATCGATCACACCTCGCCAAAGCCCGACGATCGTGCCATCGCCAGGACCGATGCCCAGTTGCAATTTCGTGCCACCGATTTCGATGCCGAGGTACATGAGGGAAAGTCCAGGTTAAATTCCGAGTCTCCGCAACGTGGGGACAAGCTTCCAGCTTGTCCCCACGTTGCGGCTTCGCCTTCACGTCTTAGCACCGCGCAGTCTACCGATTGAATGCATTCCAAATCGCATCCAACGCCTCAGCAGCCTTGAGCCGCACCTTTACCGTGACGAACTCCGTCACGTCCGTTTCGCCCAGGTTGATCTCGACGCTGGGCTTTCGAAAGTGATACGCATCCAGCACGGGATTGGCGATGTATTGGAAGGTACTGGTGGTGCCGATCGAGAAAACCAGGTCGAAACCGCGCTTCGTTTCTGATTGGTAGGTGGCGAGTTGCCGCGCGGGAAGTTGCTCGCCGAAAAGCACGACAGTCGGCCGAAGTAAACCGCCGCACTCCGGGCAGCGTGGCGGAATCGTGAATCCGGAGTAATCCTCAACCGGCTGTTCATATCGGCAACGCATGCACCGAACGTGATGCAGATCGCCGTGGATGTCGATGACGTTTCGCGAACCCGCTCGGCGATGGAAACCATCCACGTTTTGCGTCAGAACCCAGACCCGTTCGAAGCGGGATTCGATCTCGGCAATCACTTCGTGTCCACGATTCGGCTTGGTGGCACGACGACCTTGTTCAATCTGTAGAAGGTACTTCCACGTAAGTTCGGGACGATTCACGAGCGTTGTGCCGGACATCAGAATTTCAATGGGCACATTCTCTTCAGGATCTCGGCCTTCATAAAGTCCGCCGATGCCCCGATAAGTCGGAAGTCCAGAGTCCGCCGAAAGTCCAGCGCCGGTGATGAACAGGATGCTCTTGCTGGCGCGCATCAAGTCAACGACTCGTTCGATTTGATGAGATGTATCCGGAGCGATTTGCATTTCGCAGGACCTCCGATGAAAACAAGTCGCAGCCCCGCCTAAAGGCGGTACTCCAACGAAGACGAAATCTAAACGACATCCTCTCTTCGTAGTAGTACCGGCTTCAGCCGGTTCTTCGGGTCTCTGGGAGCGGAAGCTCGCAGAACCACCTAAATAGGGGCGGTTCTCCAACGAAGAGAGCTTGGTTGGAGAAGCCGCCGTGACTCCGACGGACGTACAGTATCGAATCTACGAGCTGCCACAAATTTCTCGATTTTGGGTAGCATGCGTCTGTGGTGCTCGCCGTTCGGATCGAATTATTGACGTCAATTCTGCCGCAAAACTCGAAAACGTGAACTACGCTACCTCCGGGACACTGTGGGTCAACCTGCGCGCCAGGGCTAATGGGGCCTGCAAATGGCACTTTGGCGAATTCTTCGCGATGCTGCGAATCAGTACCCGAAAGGGATTGCGGTCACGTCCGGTGGGCGGGACTACACATACGCCGAACTTGACGACCTCGTCGAACGGGTCGCGACCGGATTGCGGTTTCAAGGTCTTGGGCCGACAGATCGGTTGCTGACAGTGCTCGGCAATACGATCGAGCACCTCGCCCTGATTCTGGGATGCTTCCGAGCCGGAGTGGTGGCGGTGCCCATGGCCGCGGGACTCATTTCCACCCAAATTCGATATGCTCTGCGGACTTCAGGAGCACGTGGAATCGCCGCGGCGCGGGGAACTCTGGCCAATGTGTTTTCTGATAGCGACTTGCTCCGGCCGGACATTACCATCTCCGTCGGCGACCCGAATCCGGCACGCTGGATGATTCCGTGGGAGGTGATTGAAGCAGGACCTGGCGATTCGCCCGAACAGCCCGATCCAAAACTCGACCACTTGGGCCTAATCCTTTTTACGTCCGGCACGACGAGTCGTCCCAAGGCGGTCACCCATACTCAGAACCGGATGGCCCGACGATCGGCTGCATTCGCGCACGAGGTCGGATTGACGGCAGCGGACGTGGCGTTCGTTGTCCACCCCATCGGCCGGCCGTTGACACTCCTTGGTCAAATTCTCGGCACGTTCAAGGCCGGCGGCCGCGTTGTGTTGCACGACGGCGGGGCGTCTGGATTCTGGCGAGCGTATGCGACCGGCGTGCCGAAGACATTTGTCATCACTCTGCCGTGGATGGCCAGCAGTGTGCTGGAAGATCCGGCGGCGGAGACAGTCGACCATAGCCGTTTGCGGCTGTGGATGGCCGGCGGAGATGCCGTGCCGCCCGAACTGCAGGTCCGTTTCAAGTCAATTACCGGCCGGCCGATTGTTGAAATGTGCGGCATGACCGAGGCGGGATTTTACGCGCTCAATCCTACGGTCGGATCGGTCCGAATCGGATCAATGGGCCGGCCGATGCGCGGCGTGGAAGTCCGAATCATCGATCCAGAAGGAACCGATGTGCCTCGAGGCTCGATTGGAGAAATCCTATTGCGCAGCCCAGACCTGATGGCCGGATATTGGAACGACACGGCGGCGACTTTCAATGTGATCCGCGAAGGCTGGCTGTACACTGGCGACCTCGCAAGGATGGATTGCGAAGGATTTCTCTGGTTTGCCGGCCGGACTCGCGACTTAATCAATCGGGGCGGGCGAAAGGTCGCACCGCCGATGGTCGAAGAGGCACTGGCCAAACACCCAGCGGTGAAGCGCGCGGTCGTGGTTGGCGCACCCGCCCCCGTAGGGCAGGTGCCTTTTGCTTTCCTGGCTCTTCAACCTGGTGCCGCGTGTCCCTGCAATTCTTCACTTCGCGATTGGCTCGCGGACAAGCTAGATCCGCCAGAAGTGCCGGACGATTTTCTCGTTATCGATGAATGGCCACTGACTTACCAAGGGAAAGTTGACCGCGCGAGACTCGGATGGATCGCGGCCAACGGCGGGATTCCGGTTTGAGCGCGTTCTTGAATGCAAACCGCCTAAGCGATTCTCCAACAAAAACCATCTTCGTAGGAGTTCCGCCTCTAGGCGGCTCTTCGAGAGAGAGCATCAAGCATTCACTTCTTCTTCGGCGGCACCAACGCTGCTCGCGAATCATTGACGATCTTCGCCGCCTCCGCGTCCGTCGGCACCAGCTTCAGCGCTTCGCTCGCTTGCTGGATTGCCACCTGATACTGCTTCTGGGCGAACGCATTTCGGGCGGCGGCCATGAATTGGTCGTAGGCGGCCTTGGCTGGATCGACCTTCGCCGGAGGGGGCGGGGGCGGCGGATCGACTTTCTTCGGCACAACGGGGACATCGTTCTTCTTGGGCGGCGGTGGCAGATCGACTTTCTTCGGTGGCGGCGGAGGTGGCGGTATCAGTGCCGCTCGGGAAACGTTGACAATATTCGTCGCTTCCGCATTGTTTGGCACCAGCTTCAACGCCTCGCTCGCCGACGTGATCGCTGCCTGGTATTGCTTCTGGGCGAACGCGTTGCGGGCGTTGGCCATGTGTTGATCGTGGGCCGCCTTCACCGGGTCAACTTTGGGCGGCGGCGGGGGATCGGCTTTCTTGGGCGGAGGAGGCGGCGTCAGGGCCACCTTGGAATCGTTGACGATCTTCATTGCCTCGGCATCAGTGGGCACCAACTTCAACGCTTCGCCCGCCAGTTGAATGGCTACCTGATACTTCTTCTGGGCGAACGCGTTGCGGGCACCGGTCATGAATTGCTCGTGGGCCACCTTCGCTGGATCG
This sequence comes from Planctomycetota bacterium, assembly GCA_021413475.1. Taxonomy (GTDB): domain Bacteria; phylum Planctomycetota; class Planctomycetia; order Gemmatales; family Gemmataceae; genus JAIOQJ01. The sequence continues at coordinate 11,374 of JAIOQJ010000129.1, forward strand.
ACCTTGGGCGGTGGGGCTGGTTCCTTTTTCGGCGGCGGAGGCGGCGTCAGTGCCACCTTCGAATCGCTGACGATCTTCGCGGCCGCGGTGTCCGTGGGCATCAATTTGAGCGCCTCGTTCGCGTAGGTGATCGCCGCCTGATACTGCTTCTGAGCAAAGGCGTTGCGGGCAGAGGTCATGTGTTGTTCGTATGCGACTTTCGCTGGGTCAACCTTGGGCGGATCCTTCTTCGGCGGCGTCAATGCCAGGCGCGAATCGTTGATGATCTTCGTCGCTTCGGGATCATTCGGAATGAGCTTCAGGGCCTCCCCCCCAAGCCGCATCGCTTCGGCATATTGCTTCTGAGTAAAGGCGGTACGGGCTCCTGTGATATTTGAATCGTAAGCGACCTTCACCGGATCGACCTTGGGCTTTGGCGGCGTCAAGGCGACACGGGCTTCGTTCAGGCCCTGGGTCGCGGCCGGGTCGTTGGGGGCGAACTTCAGAGCCTGCGTGAAGTTGTCGGAAGCAACCTGGAACTGTTTCACCTGCATGGCGGTACGGGCGGCCAACATCGCGGCGTCGTAGTTCTTCTTGCGGTCTATCTCCCCCTGAATCGCAGTCTTCCCCTTCCCGGCCCGATCGAGCATCTGCGTGGCAGCGGCATCGTTGGGGACTAATTTCAATGCACTCTGCGCGGCGGCAATCGACTCGTCGAAACGGTTGGCGGCGAACGCCGCCAGGGCCGTCTTCATGGCGTCGTCGTAAGCCATTTTCGTCTTGGCCGCGTTCGCCGCGCCCGAGAGCCCTGCCCTGGCCTGCTTGAGGCCATCTTCCGCGATTGGGTCTTTGGGTTTCGCCTTCAGAGCTTCCAAATATTGCTGTTCGGCCTCGGCGAACTTGCCCAGCTTCATGAAGTCGCCGGCGGCCTTGAAGGCGGTGTCGTAACCGGACTGGGTCTTGGCGTTCGCCAGCGCACCTTGGAGTGCGGTCTGGGTGTCGGCGAGTTCTTTTTGCATCGCGGCATTCTGGGGATCGGCCGCGGCGATCTGCTTCGCCTCGGCGAGCGTTTTCTCGGCCTGACCAAGCTGCATGGTCGACATCTGCTGCCGGGCCGTAGCGATCGTGTTCGAGAACTTCAGTTTCCGCTCGGCATCCTCACGCATCTTTTGCGTCGCGGCGAAATTGTTCCGAGCGTCCGCGAGTTCCTGCTGAACTTTCTTCAACTCCATGTTGGAAGGATCGACTTTGCCCGCATCGGCAATCGCGGTGATGGCGTCGTCGAACTTGTTCAATTTGATCGCGGCACGAGCCCGGGCAATTGCCTGGTTCACCGCGGCCGCCTTGATCCGGGTGGCATTGGCTGTATCGGCGTCCGCCTTCATCTTCTCCGCGTCGCGGAGCATCTGAGTGGAAGTCAGATCGCCCGGCAGAATCTGCTGGGCCGCCTTGAACGATTCGATGGCGGCGTCGTGGTTCTTCAGCGACAGGGCCGTTCGGCCTTGCTGCATCGCTTTCTCGTAGGCATCCCGCTTTTTCTTGGCCTCGATTTGGGCCTGCGTATCGAGCTTGACCGCGCCCTGAGCTTCCTTGAGCGCCGCCTGGGCCGTCGCGTCGTTCGGGTTAATCTTGAGGGCGTCGTTCAATGCCACGATGGCGGCATCGTAGTTTTTGGCGGTCAGATTCGCCTGGCCCGCATCGAGGTGTTTCTTGAAATTCACCTGGCGATCCTGGTCGTCCTTTTGCTTCCGGATCGCGGCCGAGTGTTCATCGCGTGCCTGCTGAATCTTAATCAGTTCCTGTTGCAATTCGACGCTGCTCGGCTTCAGCTTGATGGCGGCCTGCATCGACTGCGTGGCGGCCGGGAAGTTCTTCGATTGCACAAACTGTCGGGCGGCACCAGTCAATCGGGCCACTTCAGCTTCGTTCTTCTGCGCGGCTTCCTGGGTTTTGAGGGCCGCATCCGCGGCGGCCTTTTCTTGAGCCATCTCGTCGTTCGCTTGCTTCAGACCGATGGCCGCTTCATCGGAATTCAGCGTCGCGGAAGCAAGCTGGAATTGTCGCCGGGCCTCGGCGAATTTCTTTTCCCTCATCGCCGCCCGACCAAGGTTAATGGCGGTATCGTGCTTCGCCTTATGCTGCGCGGCCTCGATCTCGGCCTGTTGTCGGCGTTTCTGCTCGGCTGCCAACTGGGCTTCAAGCTTCTTTCGTTCGTCGGCCCCCTTGCGATCAGCCTCGGCCTTGGCCTGATCGATCAAGGCGGCCGTGACGAGTTGATCGATTTCCGGCGACGGCTTCAGCGACCGCGCCGATTGCAGGTTGCTCACCGCCACATCGTGTTGCCCCTTGACCTTCGCTTGTTGGGCCTGATCGAGCAAACGGTTGTAGTGCTCCTTCGCCTGTGCTTCCTGCTGTCGCTGGCGTTCTTTTTCCGCCAGTTGCAGCCGTTGCTGCTCGGCCAACAAGGTTTGTCGGGCCGCCTGGCTCTCGCGGTCACGTTGCTGGCGGAGGAGTTGCTCCCGAGCCGCTGCTTCTTGTGCCTGCCGAACACGTTCCTTTTCGGCAAATTGAGCCCGAACTGCCGCCATCTCGTTCACCGCCTCCGGGGTGCGGCGCAACGCCGTCGCGTTCTGGAAGAGATTGATCGACACCGCAAATTGCCCGCCCTTGGCGGCGTTGCGCGCCTGGATGAGCAACTGGACGTGAGCATCCTCCTGTTGCCGGGCGAAGGCGCGGCGTTGAGCCTCGGCCTGGGCGGCGGAGACTCGTTCCGCATCACGGCGTTGCCGTTCAGCTTCGGCGGCCAAAAACAGTTGGCGTTGCTGCTCGACCTGGATTCGGGCGCGTTCCTGGGCATACGCTTGCTGGCGAGTTTGTTCGAACTCCCACTGCCGATGCCGGCGTTCCGCATCGATCAACGCCACCCGTGCTTCGACGCAATCGGGACGTTGCACTAGTACATCCTTGTAGATGCCGATCGCGATCGAGAACTTGCCGTTGCCGATCTGAATCTGTGCCTGCTCAATTCGTTGTTTCACCACCACGGTCTGTTCGACGAAGACGGCTCGTTGAACCGGAGGCATCAGCGTCAAATTCGCCAGTTCGTTCAGGCGGAGTTTTAGTTCGTGGGGATTACGAACGCGAATGCGGCCGGAACTGACCTGGGCATTGAATTCCGCATCGACGATTTTCGAAGTGACATCGAACATCAGAAAAAAGCGAACGCCCAGGGCCCGAGCGAGCAGCAGGCGGGCCGAGGGATCGACCAGCACGTCGCGATAACGCAGGCCAAGGCGATTCATCCACCAGGAGACCTCGCCGCGATCGACGATGTCGTAGGCCGGAAAGAGATATTGTGCGAGATTGTCGGCGGTCCATGCCCCAAATCCAATCGGAACGAAGCCGCGTCGGCCCAGTTCAACGAACGGCAGCACGGCCAGGCGCGGGCGAGTCGGGACGACGACCACCACCGGAGCCGGCGGCAAGAAAGGCCGGCAGCGATCCATGCGGAAGCGAACATCTTCGCGGCCGGGGGCGAGGCTTAACGCGAATTCGTACTGATGATAGGCATCGACGAAACGACCACGGCGAAAAAAATTGTCGCCGAGTTCGATGGCCACGAAGAAGGCACGCCGGCGGGACGGTTCCGTTTCGACGATCACCACGGTTTGCGGCTGTGGATCGAGCGGCGGGATGTTGTCGAAATCCGCGATCTCCACATTGCCCAGTTCCGGCGGACGCGGCGATTCGACGACGATCGGCGGCGGAACGACCTCTTCCGGTTCGGGCGGTACCGGCGGCGGCGGCACTTCCTTTAGCGCTTCCGGTTCCGGCGTAGCGGCTTGGGCCAGTTCCTGATCGTTGGCGATTTTTTGCTCGTCGCTCATTTGCAAAATGCGGGCCAGCGACGGGAGTTTCGCCATTAGTTCCTTGGGCGTGCTGGCGACAATTTTCGCGGTCTGAACGATCAAGCCGCTCTGAACGTCGATCAGACGCGCGTTGATCGAAATACCCGACAGGCGCGAGACAGAGCCGACGACCAGATAACGAGCCTTGGCGAGTTTGCCGAGTTCCGCGCGGCCCTCGTCGCTGACCTGAAGGATCGCCGGATCGAGCTTGAGTTCCTGGAGAATCGCCCCGACCTGGGAACGCTCGGCCAGTTCGTAGCGGCCCTTGAAGTACGGCAGGATTTCTTCGGCGATCGTGCGGCCCGCTAGCGGGATTCCGACGTCGCCGACGACTTCGAAATCGGCGACGCTTAGACGATCGCGGCGGCTGTTCAGTGCGACTTCCGCTTCTTGGATCTCTTGCTCGACCTGGGGCGTCTTCCAGGCGTCGCGGGCTTCCTTGAGTGCCGCGATCGCCTCTTCGAGCCGGGCCGGGTCGCGGCGAAGTTCCGCGGCGCGGGTCCGTTGATCGTCATAGCGAGTCAATTTGGTGCGCAGATCATCGAAATCCGGCTTCAAGGCCGTGACGTCGGTTCCACTCGCGACGGCTTGGTCATATGCCACGAGTGCGGCCCGGAAGTTTTGCGCTTTGCGAGCGGTTTCGGCTTCTTCGATGAACTGTTTCTTGCGTTCGGATTCCGCCAGTTGGGCGGCCAGCACCGCATCGGCCTGACGTTTAATGTCGCCGAGCGTAGCCGCCGCATCGCCATCGCCGAACTGCACGAGCGCATCGGAGGCCAGTTTCGAGGCTTCAGCGGCCTTGCCCGATTCGAGGACGGTCTTGATGTCCTGCGTCGTCTTTTCCGCCGTCGTCGCGCGTGTCTGGTTGGCCTTCAGCCGCTCAATCTCTCCCTTGACGAAATCGGTATCCACGGCCGCCTGAGCTTCAAGCAGCGAAGCTAATGCGGCCTCGTCCTTTTTCTCGGAAAGGAAGCGAAAAGCGGCGGCCACCGCGGCATCATACTTGTCCTGGGGAGTTAGCGGCGGAGCAGGAAGAATCAACATCGGATCGACGGGATCAACCTTCGGCACCGGCTGCACCTCGTTATCCTTCTGCTTCGGTTCGTCTTTCGGTTTGGCCGGCTCTTGAACCACAATGACGACGGGCTTTTGCTCCTGACCGCAGCCAATTGTGAAAAGGAAGGTCAGACAGAGGAAACCGAGCAGGGTGAGGCGTGGTTGCATGAAAAATTGCTCCCGGCGATTCCTCGCCGATTGAGGAGAGAGTGATCCATCTCTTGAGCGCACCGCGAACCTTGCGTGCGGAACTGCTTAATGGAAGGATGGTATCCTAACCCGAACATGCGTGCGTGTGAAGGCGATCTTTTAATACGGGTGAGAGCGATTTCTCTCGTTCTCCTACTTGCCGTCGTTAGCAAACAATCGATAAATGTATCGAGGGTCCTTGCGAGTTAACGACGGCCGGAGACTTTTCCATGGTTCAGTACGACGTCACGCAACCCATCGCCGCTTATTCAACGCACTTTTTCCCGCCGGACGCCTTGGTTCCGATATTTATCACCGTCTACAAAACGGGCAGCGCGACGCTCGAAGACGTGGCCGGTCATCTGCTCTTCACGAATCATCCACTGTCGGGCAGCTGCCAAGATCGCCTCTCCGCCGACCTGCAAGGAATCGTCAAGCACTTCCGGCTCGATCAGTTTGACAGCATCTTGCAGATGCTGAAGCATCGGCTCGATTTCCTCAAGCAGGGAATGAGCATGCACTATGTCGGCGAGGAAAGCATCGGCGGCTGGACGACGCTCGACGCCGGGGCCTCGCCGGGCCTAGATGGCAGCCTACTGCCTCTGGTGACGTCGCCGAAAAAGGCGGTGAAGACAGTTGCCGGGCCGAAGAAGGCGGCTGTGAAAAAAGTGGTGAAGAAGAAGTAGTGTCTGGGGGATCTGCCCTAATGAAACGCCATTTCATCCGCGCCCAAAGCGCTAGCAAGGGCGGATCCGCCCTTGCTAGCGCTTTGGGCGCGGATGAAATCGTGCCTTCGCCTTGGCACTTTCACACAAACTCCACCGCATGACGTAAGCGCCTTTGATCCCCGAGGCTCGCAAAGCCTCGGGGCTTGAATGCACAATCTTCCAAGCCCCGAGGCGAGGCTTCGCGAGCCTCGGGGATCCGCATGAATATCCATAAACTAAATGAAAGCTCCGCATAAAGCCCGATGAAGAGGTACGCTCCCATGTTCATCGAACTCGCCGTCACCGCCGGACCGCACATGGGTAGTTCGTTTCAATTCGCCGAGCATGCGACCTTTCTGGTCGGCCGTTCGCCACGCGTGCATTTCGCATTGCCGGACAAGGATCCATACGTCTCGCGGACCCATTTTCTGGTCGAAGTCAATCCGCCATTATGCCGGCTTCGCGATATGAACAGCCGCAATGGAACGCTCGTTAATGGGAAAAAGGTGCCAGAAGCGGACCTGCGGCACGGCGACACGATTGGCATCGGGACGACAACGATCTCAGTTCGCCTCGTCGATCACGATACCAGCGGCAGCGGCACCCTCGATCTTCCCCCGACCGACCGCTTCGCCGAGATACGCTCGAAGGCTGGCAGTTCGGTCCCCACGCTACTGAAACTGATCGTGGATGATCTTCACGAAACCTGGCGGACCGGTGAATTGATCCATGTCGAGGACTACCTTGCCGCCTTTCCATCGCTGGCGAACAAGGAAGAGCACCTCATCGAATTACTTACCGCCGAAGCCGCGGCACGAGAGGCACGCGGCGAGCGTTTCGCGGAGGAAGAATGGCGTCGGCGTTTTCCGAAGCATGCCGACATACTGATTAACGGCCGGCGGCTGCACACGGTCGATTCCGGCGTGAAACGTGAATGCACGACCGCCGATTACGAACCATCTCCTGGAACGGACCGGCAAGAATTGCCGCGGATTCCCGGTTACACCATCCTCAATTTAATCGGAAGCGGAGGGATGGGGAGCGTTTATCGTGGTGCTCATCTCGCCACCGGTGAAGTGGTCGCGATCAAAACCATCCTGCCGGCAATAACGCCCGTCGGGTCTGTCATCGCAAAGTTCCTGCGTGAGGCGGATATCGTGCGCCGGTTGGAACATCCCGGCATCATCAAGTTCCGCGATAGCGGTTCAAGCGAGGGTCTGGTCTGGTTCGCGATGGAGTTTGTCGATGGTGCCGATGCACGGGACACGGCTAACCGCTCCGGCCCCCTGCCGGTCAAACGGGCCGTGAACTGGACCCTGCAATTGCTGAACGCCCTCGATTGCGCGCATCGACAGGGTTTCGTGCATCGTGACGTCAAGCCGGCCAACATGTTGATTGTCGAGCGAGACCGTCAAGAATTGATGAAATT
>JAIOQJ010000129.1:18663-30900 GCA_021413475.1 Planctomycetota bacterium
GCAGGTTTTCGACATGCGCACCGTGAAGCCGGCCGCCGATCAGTACGCATCGGCGGCCACCTTGTACTGGTTGCTGACGGGACAAAACATCTACCCGCCCGCGAAGACCATCACCGATTTGTTCAAACAGATCCTGGAAACCGAACCGGTGCCGATTTTGCAACGGCGTCCCGACTTGCCGGCGGCGCTAGCCGGGGCCATTCACAAGGCATTGGCTCGTGAACCGGAGAACCGTTACCGCGATGTGCGTGCCTTCGCGGAGGCGCTCAAACCGTTCGCATGATCACGCAGCCGCCTGATAGTGGCGGTTGATCAAGTCGTTCTGAATCCAGAGGAGTTTGCCGAAGGCACGAAGAGTCCGCACCTCTTGTTTGCGATCCAGGTTCAGGCTCAGAATCGTGTTCGTCAACGCGTCGGCGACGAAACCGAGAAGCGCGTTCATCTGCACGAGCGGCACGACGATCTCGGCCGAACCGGCCTTCGCGGTGTGGATTTTGCCGACCATGTCGAGGTACGTTACCATCTTCCCGTCGTAAGGCTTGGTGACGAGTGCGGCCAGATAGCGGGCGAGGTGGTCCTTCCGATAGCGAATCATTTCATGGTCGATGGTCAATTCTTCCAGCGACTTCGGGACGGGCCCCTGGTAGCCATGTTGCCGAGTGAGAAAGTGCCTCCAGGTCGCATCGTAATTATGGAGCTTATCATAAACCGCATTCACAAGCGTCGGTACGAGCGGTGCAACGGCGGGAGCGGCCGCATGAATCGCGGCTACGTCGTCTTCACCGAACCCCATGAACTCGGCGATATAGTTGAAGCGGTAGCCGATGTCGGCCTCGAGACGGGGTTCATCAATGCGGTTCATTGGCGGCTCCAATTAAAGAGGAGAGGTTGAATTAGGTACGTAGTTGCTCTAAATTGGATAACAGAATCCAATTTCAGAATACGATACACCGCCTAAAATGGATGTCAAGATCCTATTTGGCGGGGCGAGGAAAAAATCATGTTCTCCCAGACCGTCGAATACGCCTTGCGAGCCGTGATCCATCTGGCATCTCAAGCTCCAGCCGCTCAAACCACCGATCAGATCGCGAAGGCGACGCTCGTTCCCAAGGCATATTTGTCGAAGGTGTTGCAAGGGTTATGCCATGCCGGGGTCGTCCAGTCCAAGCGTGGCATCGGCGGCGGCATGGCGCTTGAAAAAACTCCGGCCGAAATTTCGATTCTCGATGTGGTCAATGCGGTCGAGCCAATCGGCCGTATCAAGGAATGTCCGCTTGGATTGAAGACTCACGGAATTCGTCTCTGCCCATTGCATAAGCGGCTGGACGACGCATTGGCACTGGTGGAAGACGCCTTTCGCAAATCCACGTTGGCCGAGATTCTGGCGGAACCGACGAAAAGTAAGCCCTTGTGCGAATCCTCTTCTGTCAGCACACCTCGTCGGGCAACGCACCTGCCGGTGGTTTGAAATCAAAAGGCACGGCGCGAAAGCCGCAACCAAAGCAAGAAGATGAGCCACAGAGGACACAGAACACACCGAGAAAGCAAGTTTGTATCGCATTTCTCCGTGATCTCTGTGTACTCTGTGGCTTCATTTCTTGAGCATTTTTTGTGCGGGTCCTTCTGACAAGCCGCCTGAGAAATTGTGTTACGAAAGCTAAAAACGAAGTGTGAGTAGTACAGATTGCTTGCATCCTCGCGCGGCACCGGCGAAAATACCAACCTTCGATCAATCCATGTGAAAGGATCAACCGATGTGCCGATTGTCGTGCGGGGTGCTGGTGTTATTCGTCGGCATTTCATGGTTCACGGTTGTCGCGGCCGAGCCGACCGCCGAGGAAGCCAAGCTCGCTGAGTTGCGCAAAAAGCCGATCACCATGACGAAGGGCGAACTCGGCGACCTGTTGACCAAATGGTGGAAGGAAGGCACCGCGGCCGGGAATGTTGGCGATTTCTACGACAATCGCGACGGGGCCCACTCGGATCTCAATACGCAGCCGTACCCGCAACTCCAGCGGATCGTCTACACCGAGGATGACATCAAAACCCGGCGGAACTGGGCATTAACGCTCTTCACGCGGCCGCACGTCACCTTCGGCAATTCGTCGACGTCCGCGCCGCCGACGGCCGGCGGCAGCAATCCGCGCCACGCTTATTCTTCTTCACGCGGCCTGTCGATGCTCTCGCAGCAGTATAAGGGGAACAACGTCTACATGTACCCCGAGCATCGCGACCACGACCCCGGCCACAACGGCGTCGGTGAAGGTTTCGGCGACCTCTATCCAACCAACACGCCCTATATGCTCGTCTCGCAAGGATCGTCCGGTTCTGATCAACCTTTCATGCGGGCCGTGCCATACACGCTGGCGGCTTTCCGACCGGACGTGAAACAGAAACTTATCGAGAGCGGCCTGCTCATGCCGACGCTGCAAATGATCCTGCGTTCGACCAACAAGCATCTCACGGACCCAAAGGAGTACCTGACCGGCAAGGCGCATCCCACCGTGTTCGAAGGTTCCTCCGTCGAACCAGTCAAAATGGTCAAACTCGCCCACGAAATCACAACTGAGACGATTCCGCCGATGGTTCAGATCAAAGTCGTCGAGCAGGACACGCCCGAAAACGGCCGCGACTACTTCGAACCGCGCGGCCTGACTGAAAAACTTGGCGACACGCCTGAAGTCATCGCACGCATCTGGCGCGGCAAGGACGAACGCCGTCGGATGGTCGTCAGTGCCGTGGATAGTTACGATCTCAACAAAAAGCCGCTCACCTTCACCTGGGTCGTCCTACGCGGCGACGAGAAGCGAATCCAAATCACGCCGAAGAACAAAGTCGGCTCCGAGGCGGAAATCGTGGTCAAGTACCAGCCGCGCCGACCGATTTCGACTGGCTCGACGATGGAATCGAACCGCGTCGATATCGGCGTCTTCGTCCATAATGGCACCTATCACTCGGCACCGGCTTTCGTCACTTTCTGCACTCTCGACAACGAAAGCCGTGCCTACGACGATAAGGGCCGGATTTTGGAAATTGGCTACGGCGCGGGCGAGGTCGATATGCGCGTGAGCAACCACCCTGCCCTGTTCGAAGCCTTGATCGCGGCGGACGGTTTACCCGCGCACATTTTTAAGCTAACCGCCGAGCAACGTGGCGCACTGGAAAAAGCTCGCCAAGAGGACGCGACGCTTCGCGCCTCTTTGGACCAGGCCCGCAAGCAGCAGAAAGATGCTGAAAACGCTCGGGCCTTGATGGAAAAGGAACTGAAGGAAACTCAAGATCGCCTCGCCAAGGAGCGCAAAGATGGCCCAAAAAATCCAACAACGGAGATGAAAGCCGAGTTAGAGAAGATGATGAAAAAAGAGGCCGAAGACGCGGCAAACGCCCGCAAGTCGCGCGACGACGCCGTGAAGGCCGCTCAGAAGAGTGTGCAGGAAGCCGAGAAGAAACTCGACGACTTCCTGGCGGCCAAGCGATCTGACCTCAAAGAAAGTGTCAATGATTTCGTGAGGCGCACGCTGCCACAGGCACGGCAAGACCCCACGCTATTCGATTCTCATGAAAAGATTTTTCGCGCGGCAATCGAGAAGGCGACCCCCGCACGCAAGAACGCAATTGAAGTCGCTCGCCAACGCCTCATCCAGATGGGATTGGCCACTAACCGTGAAGGGGGCCGCCTCGAATGGCAGCCAATCCGTTTGGGCAGCACCCAATTGGAACAACGCCTGACTCGATTCGAGAAACAATTGATCGAGCGATTTAACGCGACGTTGATCACCGAGTTGGTTTTGCCCGGCGTACTGACGGTGTCGTCATCGCCGAACTTCGTCGATTTTCGGATGGGAGCACCGAAGTCGTGGCGCGACGTTTACCATTACGACCCTGCCGGCAAGCTGACGGGTTGGACTCGCTACGACGGCAAAACCGCCACCGACTTCACCGAAGAAGGGATGATGGTGTTGGCCAAAGACAACGAAAACCGACCGATCAAGGCCCAAACCGTTCGCTATCAGCAGACGCCGATCAAGAACCCGGGACAGCCTAGCCCCTTGGTGGCTTCGCCGGGCGAAGAGATTGTTACTTATGCGTACGAAGGGGATAAGCGGGTGGAGAAGAGTCGGACTGGGGCGACAAAAGAGTAGAACGTTCAGTTACTCGCAGTTTCAACCTTAAGTTCCCAGAGTCGATTCAACTCGGGGAGACCCCAATGTCAACGGATTCGTCCGGCGACTCGACCGTAAATCGACGATGGGAACGGTTTTGCGTTTTCGAGTTCTGCTTTCTGATTGTCTCGTGCTTTTTCTGCCTATGGATTTTTTCCCTCCCACAATCGCAATGGGGCGTCGTGGTGCTTTCAGGCCTTTTTGGCTGGCACCTTTTTGCAATCACGCTGTGCATCTTCTATTTGGCGGGAAGCCCGATCGTGATGACCTTGTCACTGCTGTCCCCAGAAGGCAGAGCCTTGCGACGGAAATTGCGCGATCGGTCGGCGATGGACGACTTGGAATTCTGGAATCGATACTATCGCTACTCAGCGACCTCAACTGAGATTCCCTGCCGCCTTCGGCATTTGCTACGGCGCGATATCGATCCGCTCATCGACCGGGCGATTCCGTCTGACCCTATTCACTTGCTGCTTGAGGAACTCGATTTCGCAGACGTTATAAAACTCATCGAATCGAATCAGAAATCTGCTATTATGTCAGAGGAAACCACCACCCAATGTGGAGGATGAAATGTCCAGCGACTTAATCCACGATCGAGGCCGCGGCCCTGAAATTGCAGGCACCCGGATCACTGTGTACAACCTACTTACGGATTTCCTCGATCCGACCGCGACCGAGGATTACATCTGCCGTGTGTACAAGTTGACTCCGGAACAGGTGGCGGCCGCTCGAGCGTATGTGCTGAACAATCCGGAAACCGTCTTGGAAAAACATCTGGAAATCGAGGCGCGGATTGCCACTGGAAATCCTTCCGAGCTAATCGAGCGAGCGAAACAGACACACGAAACCTTCCTGAGTTTCAAGGCTTGGCTCGAGAAGCGTCAGCAGGCCGAGGCTCGGGAAAAACATAATGGATCCGCATCGCGAAGCAGTCAAAACGGTGCAGGCCATTTTCCATCATTTCGGGAATGGATTGCGGAACAGGAATTGAGCCCGAGATCATGAAATGCGTGGTCTTTTAGCGGATGCGAATATCCAGGGTCATTTGGCGTACCTGCGCCGGCTGCTTGAATCTCTCGACCTCTGGTCTGTTCTTACCGATCAGAACCTCAGATTCGTGACTTTTCCAGAACTACATCTTCCACCGGATCTCGAAGATCGGCCCCTCTGGGATCACTGTCAACAGCATGGATGGGTGCTATTGACGGACAATCGAAACCAAGAAGATGCGAACTCGCTGCAATCAACTCTTTCGGATTCATGGGCGGTGGGGCTCCTTCCAGTGTTGACACTCGCAAATAAGGGGTTGTTCGAACGAGATTCGGACTATGCAAGACGAGTGGCGACCGATGTGGCGGAATTGCTGTTCGGAATCACCCAAGGTGAATATTGCGATCAGCCTCGGATTTATGTCCCGTTCTAGTGTCCCGTCCAGACTAAATTATGGGGTTGTGCCATTCTGAATGGCGGCCAGTTCCTCTTAGCCCGTGAACGGGGCTAAGAGGAACTGGCCGCCATCCAAAAATTGAGTCTGGACGGGGCCTAGCCTCCTCATCTCGTCGCCAGGAAAATGCATCAGCGGTGGTTCACTGCGACTATTTCTTCTTCGCCCGAATCAGCGGCGCGAGATACTTGGCCGTCTCATCGCCAATCACGTGGTAGCCGGCGAGATTGGGATGGCGGTCGCCGAACCAGCCGGGTAGATGGCCGAAATGCGCATCCAAACGATTGTCGAGGACCTCAACCATGGGTACCTTGCCGGGTATGACGAAGGGCTTCGCGAACTCACGACGATTTTCGGGGATCTTTTCCAGCGGGAATCGGCGGTAATTGAGCATGTCGGGGCCGCGTTTCAGTTCGGCAGCGTAACGTGGATAGATGTCGAACAAATGCACATTCTCGTCCTTGGCGACTTGCTCGTTGAGCTTGTTCAAGCGACGGCTCGTGGCTTCGTCGCCGTAGGGAATAACCGTCATCACGATAATCGTGGCCTTCGGATGATCCTTTTTCAACCGGCCAATCAAGTCGTGGTGGATTCCAATAGTCGCTGGATGTACTCGCCGCTCAGCCCGAGATTGATGACGTTGGTAGGCGGTAAATCCTTCTCGGCGGCCAGCAGTTCGCGGATCACATCCTCCAGGTGCGGCCCTTTCGGCACATGACGTCGCGGCACACTACCTTCGGTTGTGCTGTCGCCGAGAAGCAATATCTGCACCTTGCCGTCGTGCTCGGCTCGAACCCAACATGTGCCAACATCCATCACGAAAATGGCCACGAGAAGAATAACGACTCGAAAATACATGTCGATGTCCTTTGTCTGAAATTGTTAAACGCCGGGTGTCAGGAGTCTATTTCTTCAGTTCCGCCGCCGTGGCTTGATGCTGAGCCCACGCGGCCTCCTGCAAGGTCTTGGCAACATCCGCTGGAATGCTTTCGGGGGCGGCGAGACCGACGGGGCTTCGGCCTGTCAGAACGCTGTAAATCATGCACGAATAAATGTACGACCCCCACAAGCCGGGATGGGCACGATCCTTGGCGAAGAGGCTCTCGATTTTTTCGGTTGCCGGTTTCTCACCGAAGTAACGGAGGTATGCGTAACTGGCATCCACGATCGGCACGCCGAGTTCCTTGCCCATCGCCAGATGCAAGTTGTGCTGACGCTCGAATCCCTTGGGAAAATCGCTGATAATCGACGCAGTTCCAAAGAACACGGTCTTCGACTTCGACTCCTTGACCAATTCGTGGAATTTCCGGGCGTAAGGCTGAAACGCCGGTTCTTGGACGTTGTAGATATCTTGAAGAACAACAAAATCCCAGGCACCGGTCGCGATCATCTCGCGTGCTGAGCCCTTTCCAGTTCCCGCCTCCCAGTGCGATTTCAAGGAAGCGCCTCCTTTGACGCATCCGCCGACGACGATCGAGCGTGCTCCTTCGCCTTTGTCGGAAGCGGCCAGCTTCTCCAACATGCGATTGCTGACCATCACCGGGCATTGGCTGTTGCCGACCAGCAACACCTTGATCGGCTTCGGCTCCTCGGCAACGGCACCGCCACCGACCGCGAAGAACCCAGATATTGCGACCAACCAAGCAAGTGAGGTTCGGTTCATTTGACTTTTCCTGGACTGAAGCATGTTCGTGAAACCAGCGACAGAAGATTATTACCGATCTTGATCTTCATTGCCACCAGTGACTTCCCATGAATCGCTATTGATGCTTGACCTGGCACTCGGCAACGTTGAAACTGACGATGTTCGATTAATCAACCTCCCTGAACGATCTCATCGCCAACATCGCCGGCCGTGAGCATCCGGAAGAAAAGTATGCCGATTTTTCAACAACGAATGTGCGTCAGTTTCCCGTTGACGATTCTGTTGATATCGGTGACTTCCGTTTCAGCCGAGGTCATCTGGCGGGGCGACTTCGAGACCGGCACGACCGAGCAATGGAAAAGCCCCCCCAAGAATGAGGGCGTCAAAGTCGTTACCGATCCCGTGCGCGAGGGCAAATTCGCCCTGCGGATCGACGGGACCAATGCCGCTCGAAGAGGGAAGCTCGACCGCATCGAATTTCAACATCAACCCTTACCGCCCGGCACGGCCGAAGGAACTGAACGCTATTTCGGCTGGAGTGTCTTCGTGCCCAAGAAACTCACGGATGATTTTCACTCGGTCGGGTATTTCGAGACCCGAACTAGCTGGCGGCAATTGATGGCATTCGAGGTTCATGGCGAGGACATCGTTTACAGCACCCGTGTACCGTACGCTCGGCGCTGGACCGGGAAGGGTAAGCTGACCCCCGGCCGCTGGCACGATTTTGCCGTTCATGTGCTGTGGTCGCGCGATCCGAAAAGGGGCTTTGTCGAAATTTGGTTCGACGGTGAGCAGGTAGTGCCTCTTACGAAGACGGCCACATTGTTGGATGAGAATGCCGCTTTCTTTCAGGTCGGCTTTATGCGTAACACGAGCGACGTGCCCGAGGCAATCATCTTCGATCACGTTGTCGAGGCGACCACTCTTGCGGAAGTGACACCACCACCGCTTCCAACGGCACGCGTCTCTCTCTGGTCGGATCGCGCCCCCAACGGGGATGGCACGTTCGAAAAAAGCGGGTTGGAGTTAAAGGCGTTTCTGCCGCCGCCGGAAAAGGCAACCGGTGCCGCGATGGTCCTCTGCCCGGGGGGCGGATACATCCGTCACATGGTGAACTATTCAATCATCGACTGGCTAAGCGCAAATGGCATCGCGACCATCCTCCTGGAGTACCGATTACCTGAAGGCAGGTCCAAAGTGCCCTTATTTGATGCGCAGCGTGCGCTCCGCATCACACGCGCCAAAGCCAAGGAATGGAAGATTGATCCAAAACGCGTTGGTATTCTGGGCTTTTCCGCTGGAGGCCATGTCGCCTCCAGTGCCGCCACGCACTTCGATTCGGGACGTGCCGACGATGCCGATCCGATCGAACGTCAAAGTTGCCGGCCTGACTTCACGCTGCTCATTTACCCGGTCATCACGATGGGTGATAAAGCACATGCCGGATCGAAGGCCAAACTCCTGGGCACCGACCCCAAGCCCGCACTGGTACGACAATTCTCCAACGAAACCCAAGTAACCCGTGAAAGTCCGCCGGCGTTCGTCACTCATGCATTGGATGATACGACCGTACCAGTGGAGAACAGCCGAATGTTCGTCGACGCCCTGAAGAACAACAACGTACCCGTCGAATACCTCGAACTCCCTTCCGGCGGCCACGGCCTCAATGGCAACAAAGGGCCGATGTGGGAGAAATGGAAGACGGAGTCGCTAAAGTGGCTGGTCCAGCGGAAGGTGATTGCGGGGATAACCGCAAGCCCGGACTCGAAGTGAACATTCGCCTCGAACCAATTTTAAAAAGCGTGAGCAAGGGCCAACTCGAATCGGGCCTCGCTCGACTACATTGGATTTCTGTCAGCCGAGGGATTCAAAATCGTCCGCGCCCTCGCAACTGATGCCCACAAGACGCCCATTGGCAGTGAGGCGAAATTGGTCTTGAGTCGTCGGCGGAACAGCCATGAAACCTTCAGGGGATGATTGCCACCTCGCCAAAAATCGCGAACCTCCTCTCATCAAGCCGACTCTTTACACTCACACCCATGACACGTCGGCGAAGTGTTCGCCCGGCTTGAGGCAACTGAGGAGGATCCCCCATGATTCTGATTTACGCGATATTTGTGTTCTTGCTGGGAGCGTGTGCCGCGCTCGCACGAATGCGGCAGCGATCGTTAGAGCGAAAGTTCATTCGAGCCGCCCAGACGGCGACTCGAACGGCCAAGGAACTTACTTTTCGCGGTGGCAACTGCAACGAAGTGCATGACTCACTGAAGGCTGCCAAGCGACAATTCGAGCTCGGCCGACTAGTGCAGATCCGCGATCGGCTCGAAGAAAAGAACCACGCTTGGGAACGTCGTTCGGAGACGTGCGGCAGGATCAAGCGAGCCTTGCTGACCTACAAGGGCCGATTCGCTCCTTATGCGTTCGGAGTCGTGGATCTTGTCGGCGTCTTCGCCTTGCTCGCGATGAGCAAGATCGTCGAGCCGAATCATCTGCAAATTGCTCTGCAATCGGCTCGGATGCTTGTTCTGAAGTGATGTGTACGATTGGAGTCACTTAGACTTTAGCTCTAAGTGACTCCTTCCAACACTTCTCAGCTACTTCATTTTCCTGCCCTTGAACATGCTAACTTTGATCTTTGCCTCGAGGCTTTCCGTAATGCGCAAGCCGCACAGATGCGGCGAGGCATAGCTTTTCGGGTAGAGAGGTCGAGCGGCACCATATCCCGTCGCCTTTAATAATGATGGCCTTTTCAACCCGCCGCCTCCAACCCCGTCAGAGTCCCCGTGCCGGAACTGAACTTATCCACCTCGATGCCCAGCCGTTGAAGCATGCTGACGTAGAGATTGCACAACGGCGGCGGGTTTTGCGGGTCGAAGTGCAAATGCTGGCCGTGCTTGAAGCCACCGCCCGCCAGGAGCACCGGTAGGTTCTTAACGGAGTGGCTGCTACCGTCTCCCAGGTTGCTGCCCAGGTAGACCATCGTATTGTCGAGCAGCGTCGAACCGCCCTCTTTCGTTTGTTTGAGTTTGGTGAGCAAGTCGCGCAGGGTTTTCATGGTCTCCACTTCGACGATCTTGAGTTGTTCGAGCTTGCTCGGCTCCTTACCGTGGTGCGACAGATCGTGATGGCCGAGCGTCACACCTTGAATCGGCGGAACGAAAGTAGTGCCAGCCAGCATGATCGTGATGAGTTGCGTCGAATCAGTTTGCAGGGCCAGGTGCGAGAGATCGAACAGCAACCGCGTCCGGCCGATGACATCGGCCGCGCTGGCAATGTCCGTGGGTGGTTTGACATCAACCTTGGGCTTGGGCGTCTTGCACCAGTTTTCATCCCGCGCCAGGCGTTGCTCCAATTCGCGGACGCTGGTGATGTACTCGTCGAGCTTCTCACGATCTTCGGTGCCGAGGCCCGAGCGCAGGCTCTTGGCTTGATCACGGACGTCGTCGAGAATACTTCGCCCATCTTCGAGACGATTCACCTGTGCTTTCACTTCGTCGGCTTTACCATCGAGAAAGAGCTTGGCGAACACCTTCGATGGCGACGTGGCCGCGGGCACGAGTGCCCCTGTTCGCGTCCACGAGAGACCGGCCCCTTCGCCCGACAATGCGAGACTGGGAAAACGCGTCCGCCCGCCGATCTTCTCGGCCGCGAATTGGTCCAGCGAGATCGCGTTGCGAAAGCCAGGTCGGCCCGCACCTTGCACACCGGTCAGGAAGCTGGCCGAGGCCTGGTGAGCGAATCCTGGGCTCATCCCCGCGTGGGACAGACCGGAGATCACGGTGTAATCGCTGCGGAAGTCCTTGAGGATTTCCAGGTATGGCGTTTGCTCGTAGTCTTTGCCCGTCTTCTCCGGAAAAAAGAATGGCGGATGCAGACCCAGCGGCGTGCAGAGGCAGATCATGCGCCGATTCGGCTGGGCGGTTTTGGCGGTGCCGGCCAGTAGGCGCGGAGAGAAGGCGTCGAGCCACGGCAAGGCCAGGGAGACGCCGGCGGCCTTGAGAAATTGCCTTCGAGGAAGTTTCATGGAAGACATTTTGATATCACCAGTTTCCTTTCGGGGATCCGGTCATTGTTCTTCTTAATCGAGAGTCCGTTTTACGAGACGGTCAAATTCGCGCAGGTAAACGGAATGCACTACTTACTCTGAAACACCCCATTTCCCACAATCTCATGCACCAACGTCCGCAAACCATATTGCTTTTCCCGCACCGCGGCAACGATCGCCTCTATCTCCTTCTGATCGCTCTTCGCCGGCGTCGCGCCGGTGGCGTAGCTCAACAGCTTCTCCGTCAAGGCACGAGCAAGCTGGTCTTTGTCTTTCAGGAGCAGTTCCTTGTACTCGTCGATGTTCCGGAATTTACGGCCGTCCGGTAGCACGTCGGCGGCATCGACCGGCAGGCCCTTCTTGTATCGCATCGTGCGACCATGCAGAACGACGGCGTCCCCTGCCCCGACGCTGCGGTAGTTTTCGCGCCAGCCGCCAATGACGTCGAAGCTCTCCAGAGCGAAGCCGGGTGGATCGATCTTGGTGTGGCAACTGGCGCACTCGGCACGTTCTCGGTGCTTGGCGAGTTGGTCACGAATGGTTACCGATCCGCGGATATCCGGTTCGACGGCCTCGACGTCCACCGTCGGCTTGGGCGGCGGGGTTCCGAGAATGCGTTCGAGAACCCACGCTCCGCGCAGGATTGGCGACGTGGTGGTGCCGTTGGCCGTCACTTTCAGGACGCCGCCCATGGTCAATACACCGCCACGGTGGCTGTCTTTCGGCAGTGTGACCTTGCGGAACTCCTGGCCCGTCACATCCGGGATGCCATAGTGCCTGGCCAACCGTGCGTTGAGCATGGTGAAATCGGAGGCCACGAAGTTCGTGAGGCTCAGGTCGTTCTTGAGGACTTCGTCGAAGAACAGGAGGGCCTCTTTGACCATCGCGACTTTGAGGATGTCGTCGTATTCGGGATAAAGCGTGGGATCGGGGGCGG
>JAIOQJ010000130.1 GCA_021413475.1 Planctomycetota bacterium
ATGGACAAGCTGGTACCTTTCGCAATCGGCCGTGCCGCTCGGCGGCCAAACGCTCATCCGCGGTGCCGACGCCTGGCGCGATTGTGCGATGGCCGAACTTTGGCTGACGAACCGCACCACGGCCACCACGCCCGCCAAGCCGCTCGGCTACTGTGCCATGAACTCGCCGCGGCCGAAGCTCGACGGCAAGCTCGACGATGAATGCTGGCAAGCGGCCCGGCCGATGAAACTCGCCACCACGGCCGGCGATCTCGACCTCCAAGCGAAAAAGGACGAAGCCGGCAAACTGACCCCCGAATACGCGTCCCAAGCTTGGTTCGCCTGCGACCGCGAATATCTCTATATTGCCGTGCGGTGCGCCCACCCGATCGGCAAGCGTGTCGCCCCTCTCGAAAAGCGATCGCGCGACATGGACCTGCGGGCACATGACCGGGTCAGCATCTTGCTCGATCTCGACCGGGATTACCAGACCTGCTTCCAGTTGCAGATCGACCAACGCGGCTGCCTGGCGGAGGATTGCTGGGGAGACACCAAGTGGAACCCCCAGTGGTTCGTGGGCGTCGATAGCGATGAAACATCGTGGACGGCCGAGGCGGCCATTCCCCTGAAAGAACTGACGGGGGAAGCGATCACGCCCGGCAAAGTCTGGGCCGTGAACGTCGTGCGGATCGTGCCGGGCAACGGCGTTCAGGCATGGTCGATTCCCGCCGACGCCAAGCCGCGACCCGAAGGTTCGGGACTATTGCAGTTCCTCGATTCCCCGAAGAAGTGATCGGCTATGACGCTGTTCCGCCGTTTCCTCGTCCTGCAATTGCTCATGCTCTGGCAGGGCGGGTTTCTGTTCTACACGACTTTCGTGGTCCCGGTGGGCACGGAAGTCCTCGGCGGAGCATTCGCCCAAGGCCGCATCACGCGGATCGTCACCAAGTCAATGAACTGGGTCGGCCTCGCGGCCGTAATCGTCTTCGCATGGGAGTTGTATCAAGCTCGAGCGTCGAAGAGGCGGGCCCGCTTACTCTGGGGCACGTGGCTGATCATGGCCATCGGCCTGGCGATGCTGTTCAATTTGCACGCACACCTCATGAGTCTCGTCGATTTCGAGACTGCCAAAATTGCCGATCGCCGCGAGTTCAAATATTGGCACGGCGTCTATCTCTGGATCTGTACGTTCAACTGGGCGGCGGGATTGGTGTTTGCGTGGGCGTTGCTGGGGGCGTGGAGCGATCCCAGAGGTTCACAAAGCCTCACCTCTGGGCTTGAGAGTAAACCGTCCCAAGCCCAGAGGTGAGGCTTTGCGAACCTCTGGGATAATACATTTAACTCAAACTCGCCTTCACCACCGCCCGCATCTTCTCCAACCCCGTCTTCGCCACCAGCAACGAATCCTGCTTCCAGTACTCGGGATTGAACAACTCGAGGGACAGCATCCCCTTGTAGCCGATATCGCGAAGCGTTCGAATGGTCTGCTTGAGTGGGCCATTGCCGTCGCCGGGGTAGACGCGGTTGGCATCGACGATCTTCTCCCGGGTGAACGTGTCGGAATAATCGTTCATGTGGAAAATGCCGATCAGGTTGCCGTTGAGCAGGCCGAGACCCTTGAACTCGGAGCCGCCTTTGTAGATGTGGTAGATGTCCGGCAGAATGCACGCCTGCGGATGGGCGCTTTCCATCGCGACGAACACCACTTCGCCGAGCTTGTGCAACGGCTTCGAGAAACCCCAGAGTTCGACCTGCGGAATGATGCCGGCCTTGGCCCCGACCTCGGCCAGGACCATCTCCATGTCGCGATTGGCCGTCTCCAGGGCCTTGCGGCGCCGGTCGTCGTCATCGACGATCCACTCGGCGAAGCCGATGGCGCTTTCGACACTCAGCCCCAGGTCGGCGATTTTCTTGCCGAGATCCTTGAGCGAACCGCCCTTGGTGACGTACTCATCGAGTTCGCGAATCCACGGTTCGAAACCCTTGAAGCCGGCCTTGGCGGCGACTTCGGCCTTTTGATCGACCGGGAGTCCTTGGCCGCGAATCGTGCTGGTGTTCAGGCAATAACCGAACGGTTCCATTTTGGAAGGCTCCGCAGCCTCGGCCGAAACGGGAAGTGCAGCAACCCCTGCGGCAGCCGAGGTACTCAGAATCCAATCGCGTCGCGACAAATGTGATTTCATGAATGCAATCTCCGAAGCGGCGAACGTGAGTTACCGAATCTCCAGAAGAGGCGGAGCGTCGTAATAGGTTCCACGATACGAGCCGTTCGAAACATTTTCCATCCAATTGAGCAACTGCTCGACCACCTTGACTCGTACCTTTTCGGGGTCGCGTTGCTGAAGCGTGAAACGGATTTCGTTCCCTCCCCGACCTGCCGTGAAAATGATCGGCGGCAGGCCCCCGAACGCATGCTGGAAAGATCGCGGCGTATTCATGGCCGATCGTGGCAGTTGGATAATCAGAGGCTCGTTATCCAAAATGATGCGGGGCGGCGTCTGCCCGCTTCGGCCCGAGCCTTCGTTTGTTTTCGCCACGCGAGAGGCCAACCGCGGATAGTGCCACGAAGCGACCAAAGCCGGTTTATCTTCCAATTTCAGAATCTCGGCATTCGCCTTCGTCGATACCGCGGCGATGCAAGCCGCAGCGTGCTTCCGATCGATTCCGATCGCGAGCAGATTCTCTTTCACCGCGAGGTGGATCGATCCGAACGTCGAGATCCTGCCCGCGAACGAACGGACCTTGATGCCGTCGATCGTCTCGATGATCGCCTCCGGCATCGGCACTCCGAGATATTCGAGAATAGCGGGCATGGCCGTCACGATCGCTTCCGCGGCCTCGGGCTTCTCGGTTCGCAAGAGAATGGTGGGAATCGCTGAAGGCGCTTTGAGCCAATCCCCCGCCGGTGGTTGCACGAGCGTAATTCGATCGACATTGGCCAAATCTTCGAGCGCGATACTCTTCTTCTCGACCAATTCGGCCACCATCTCGCTCGCGGTCGGTCCCAGCGTGCCCGTTGATTTCACGAAGATGTCGAGCACGCCCAGCAAGCGCGGCAACCGTTCCGCCCCCTTCGGAAGTGATACCACCAGAGCGTTCCGCGAATCCTTCGCAAAGAAATTCAGGTCGCCGGCTTCGAGTCCCGGGCCAGTCAGCAAGTCGGCAGCGGGGTTGCTGATTTTGGGATCGAATTTCAGATTGCCGATGACGTTGATGCTAGATTCTTTGATTTCGATTCGTGCCGTCAGGGTTTCCACGCTCTCGGACGGAAGCAACTTGCGAACGATGAACGAGGCGAGCGGATCGAACTCTTGCCGGTCCTTGTTCGCCAGTCGCTTCAATAGGGTGCGAGCGTCGGCATTCACGAAGATCCCAGGCAAAGCCCGTTGATCGGCCGAGGCTTTGAAGCGAGGCGTGGCGGCCAGCGATTCCGCTTTCTCTTTTTCCTTGAAACGGCGGATCGCACTAGTGACCAGATCCTTCGTCGAACCGACGACGACCAACCCCGGCCCATACGCATAAACGGGGCCGATCAGGATCGCCTTCGCGGCATCCGGTTTCGCGTCGACCAGCGGGTCGCCCACGAATCGTGTGTTGTGTCCCTGGTAGAGATCGATCCCTTCGACCGTCGCCAACTTTTGAATTTCGTTGTTCGCCCGAAAAAACGTCTTCATGACGTGGCCGGGAAGCGGACTCGCACCCGCAAGAAGCACGGCGAGATACTCCGGATCGCCATGCTTCGTGAAACCCGTCACCGCCACGGCGAAGCCTTTGAATTGGCTCGATTCCTTGAGCATCACCGGTGCGACCATAACCGATATGATGCCGCGCGGCGACGTATCGACGTAGGAGTCTTCGTTCGGCCGGGTCTTCATGTGTTCGAGATTTGAATTCGGATTCGCGAGAACGGTCCCCTTAAGGAACGCCGCCAGATCCTTGGCCACCGTGCCGATCTGATTGATCTCGATATAGAGGGGCGCATCGGCCGGGAAAAGCTCGGCCACATCGCGCGGTTCCGACCGTGCCGGTGCAGTGAACAGTATCAGAATACCGACGATGGCGATGCTTCGGATCACAGAAACTCTCCGCGGGTGTCGATCAGAGGTGATGATAATCTACCGCAAGCAATCGGAAAGATGCAATCGAAAGGATGAAAGTTTGAACGATGGGATGGGAGGAGAGGCCCTACTAACCCGACGCGTCAGCGAGGGAAGACTCTTGCGTCTGTTTGTATGTTGAGATGTCGGTGGCCAAGTTCTTTATTTGCGTGACATTTCGCGTGATTTCTCTTTGAACGCTCCGTCGATGGTGAAGGCCACCGGCTCAATGGTGTCGAGCCAGGCAGTCCAATCGGCGATGGCTTCGGGATCGTCACGCCACTCGGATTCGTCGAGGCCGATTTTGCCCGTCACCTGGGAAAGTTCAACCAGAACTAACGTTCCGTCGGGGAGATCACTCGGCGCGGGGACATTAATGCGTCGGTCGTGAATCACAGCACGAATGGTCGACATTGATGTTTCTTCCAGGTTCCCGAAAGCCAGCGTGTGTTACACATTTTTCATGATACCGAATCCAGGCGACCGTGCAGACGCACCCAGCAAATTTTAATTTGCACGTTCAATATCGATGATTTTCTGCCAAAGTGCCACCGGGGAAACGCCGCCGAGGCCGCTCTCTTGGCCGTCATTACACTCAATCACAATCCATTTCCCATCGGCAGCCTGAGCAACATCCACTACCAGGAACGGCACTCGAACACGCCGAGCGGTTTCCTGCGCGATTGCCAGGCAGGCTCTCTCCTCGTCTTGAGTCATTCGATAGAACTTGCCTTCCCACCAGTAGCGGCCACATCCAACCAGCGATCCCTTCCACCAAAAGGTGCGAAACTCAAAAGCGCTCGGCAAGCGATTTGGATCGCTCTCTTCCACCAATCGTAGCGGCACGAATTGACGACAAACAACACCCTGCGACCGAAGTATGGGGTCGGTTGCGTACGTGTCCAGTATTCGTCTGAATTGCTCCGGACCATCGATGATTGATAGTTCGCGGCGGTGGCGGCTGGTTTGCCGAGTGCCTTTCATGAAAATTGGCCATGAAAGGCGAGACGTAACTTCTTCGAGATCGGGAAAGGAAGGGAACCAATGGCTTGCGGGTGTCAGATCTTCAATCAAGGGATACCAGCAAGGAAGCTCGGTCGCACGCCGGTACTCTTCGGGGCTATGCACCAATGTGGTCCCTTCCGTCCTGAGCGCATCGTAAACCGACTCGTAGCTCGGAAAAGCGCCAAGGCGAGCGACGGCAGTGATGTTGTCGGGAGGTTGCCACGGACGTGCGCAACGAAAAAACTGATCAAAGCGAAAGTCGTAATTTCCCACACCAGTTGGTGCCGACAACACCCAGAAGGCATTTTCGACATGCAGCAGTTCGGCGTGTTCAAGGGGAAATGCGGATAGTTCCACGATGCATCTGGGCCTTTCTACAGATCAACGCACCTCTTCGACTCCTGCAACCACAACAGGACCCAAATTCCGATACGCTAGTATGATCTTGCGGCCGGCGAAAATGCCAGTCTGGAATGGCTCGCGATCTCACTTCACAGCATATTGAGAGCGAAGGCCTCTTCCGACCCCGATAGGGGTCGCAGCTATTAGCCCCGGGTCGCGTTTCGCGCACCCGGGGTTTGCGATTCGCGGTTTTCCGATCCCGGAGGTATCGCAGCAGGTCTCTCTGCGATCCCTCCGGGATCGATTGGAATGAGCGATAAAATGAGCGATAACCGGTGGTGTCGCTTCGCTCAACCACCGGCTAATCGCTTCGACCCCTATCGGGGTCGGAAGAGGTCTCCGCCCACTAAGCCGCCAACGGCTCGAAAAAAATCGCCCCGTCGCTTGCGTTTCCCCAAATCGATAGTACCCTCCCCAACGGTCGGACAAATTCACTTCTAGCACCCGTTCTGGTGCTTCAACATCCGACCATGGCCCTCATTTTTCGCAAAGGTGGAACAAAATGGAACAAAATGAAACACCTGACAAAAGATCCGAACTCGCACTGGTGCTCGCGAGCGGAACTTCGGTCACCGACGCGGCCCAACAACTGCAAATTTCACGGAGTACGATCTACCGCGAGCTGGATCGTCCGGAGTTCCGGCAGCAAGTCGCCAACTATCGCGCGCGGATTTGCACCGTGGCACTGGGGCGCATGACTGGGAGCCTCGCGCGTGCCGCGGACACTTTGGTGGGACTTCTGGAAGATGAGCAGCCGCATATACGTCTGAAAGCGGCCCGGGCGCTCTTGACACTGAACCCACGCATCGAAGAGGCCGTTTCCACGACAGAGCGCGTTCGCGAACTGGAACAATTCTTCAATCAATCACAGGCGTAATCGTACGTCGCCGTTCAACAATCCAGCCGCAAGCGGCAGAGCGTTCATCCGCTCGGCCGCAAGCGGCTATCAACCCGCCTCTTCCAGTTCCTGCAACCACAACGCCGCCTGCGCATCGCTCGGCATGCGCCAGTCGCCTCGCGGCGAGAGACTCACCGAGCCGACCTTGGGTCCATCCGGTAAACACGATCGCTTGAACTGGCTGTTAAAAAAGCGGCGGAGGAACATGCCCAGCCATTTCTTGATCGTGCCGCGGTCGTACTCGTGATCGAACTTCGCCTGTTCCGCGAGGAACAGGATCTTTGACGGCGGGCAGCCGTACCGCAGGAAGTGGAAGAGGAAGAAGTCATGCAACTCGTAGGGCCCGATCGTCGATTCGGTGGACTGGGCCTTGCCGTCGGCACTGCTGGGCAGAAGTTCTGGGGAGATCTCGGTATCGACGATATCGAGCAAGGTCGCCCGCGGTTTCCCTTCGAACTCGTTCTCGGCCGCCCAGCGGACCAGGAATTTCACCAGCGTCTTGGGAATACTCACGTTCGGGTTGTACATGCTCATGTGGTCGGCATTGTAGGTACACCAGCCGAGGGCGAGTTCGGAGAGATCGCCGGTGCCGATCACGAACGCGGTGTTCATCAACAGAGTGGTGCGTGCCCTGGCCTGGATGTTCTCGAACGTCAAATCCGAGCGATGCTCGGCGGGCAGGGTTTTCAGCCTTTCGACGAGCGCATCGAGCGACATTCCTTGAAGATTGATACCGAACGGCGAGTGACCCAGCGCGTTCATCTCGGCAAAACACATTGGGCGGATGTCGATCTCGCGGAAGGTGACGCCGAGCGCGTTCATCAAGGCGATGGCATTGCCACGAGTGCGGCCAGTGGTGCCGAAGCCGGGCATCGTGAGCGCTTGGATGCGATCACGGCCGACGCCGAGCGAGTCGAGCGTCTTGCAGAGAACGAGCAACGCCAGCGTCGAATCGAGCCCGCCGGAGACGCCGATCGCGATGGGAGGTTTGCCGATATGTTCGAGACGCCGAGCCAGGCCCGCAACTTGCGTGTGAAAAATTTCGTCGCAGCGCTCGCGAAGTTGTTCCTGACCTGCCGGCACGAAGGGATGGGCTTCGATCTCTCGAAGGAGGCGCGAACCCGAACGCCGTTCGGCAATGGTGAAGGGAATTCGCCGGAATTCCCGCTTCAGGCCCGGTTCGAGTACGGCATCGCTGAAACTGGTGGTCAGGAGGCGATTAACGCGCAGGCGATCGAGGTCGATGTCGGAAGCGATCAAGACGTCGTCGCGCTGGAAGCGTTGCGACTCCGAGAGGAGCGAGCCGTTCTCCGCGATCAGGCAATGGCCGCCGAAGACGAGATCCTGGGTCGATTCGCCGACCCCCGACGAGGCATAGACATATCCGGCGATGCAGCGGGCCGACTGATTGCCGACCAGTTGTCGGCGGTAGCCCGCCTTGCCGATGGTCTCGTTACTCGCGGACAGATTCGCGAGAACCGTGGCCCCGTGAAAACACTGGAGCGAACTCGGCGGCACCGGCACCCAGAGGTCTTCGCAAATCTCCACGCCGACAGTCAGATTCTCAACGTTCGTACAGGGAAAGAGGAGATCAGTCCCGAATGGAACGTCCTTGCCGCCAAGGCGAACGGTTCGACTGATCACGGTCGCGGCGGTGGCGAAGAAGCGGGCGTCGTAAAACTCCTTGTAGTTCGGCAGGTAGGTTTTCGGGATGATCCCCAGGATTTCTCCCCCACCCAGCACAGCCGCACAGTTGAAGTGTTGCTCATCCACCACCAATGGCAAACCCACCAAGGCGAGCCCGCCGAATTGTTGAGCCGTCGCATTTGCCAGATGGAGAAGGCCCTCCACCGCTCCATCCTGCAGTGTCTTCTGGAAGAAGAGATCATTGCAGGTGTAGCCGGTCAGGCCCATTTCGGGGAAGACGAGCACGCCAACGCCGCGAGACTCAGCCAAGTCCAACATGGCGATGGTGCGCCGAAGATTGGCCGTCACATCCGCGAGCCGAAGCAACGGATTGGCAGCAGCGACGCGAACGAAACCGTGTTGGGGCATGAAGGGTTACTCGAATTTCAGGGGGATAGACTTCACCATCATTCTACAGAAGTAAATAGAGAGGAGATTACAGCGAGCCGGCTCCCGTGAGGGGCCGGAGTATTCCTGCGGGCGAAATACTCCGGCCCCGGCTCGCCAAGCGAATCGCTCGAATACTCCGGCCCCCCACGGGAGCCGGCTCGCCAAGTGAATCTCTCAACGCATCCGCCCGCGGGCCTCCGCGATTTCCCGTGCCCGCATCTCCTGAAACCGCCGCATGTACTCTGCGACCTTCGGCGACAGTTCAACACAGTTGTAGCGGCCCCAGGTGCGATCGGCCCGGGCCGCCTGGTCGGGGAAAGACTCGTGATAAACAATACGGCCTTGATCGACCAGCTTCACGAAGAGCGGTTCGCCCATTGGGGCTTCACTCGCATCGGCGATGATCATCGCCTCGTCTTTGCCGTAGACGCGCAGGTAGCCGCCGATCGATTCCTTGCCGGGTGAATTGGAGAACTTAACGTTGGGCCGATCCGCCGTGGCCGTGCGCTTGAATGCCGCTTAGAGGGTATCGCGATGCACCAGTTCATCCTCGAATACGATCGTGCGCGGCTTGACGCCGAGGGCCTTCATCCTCTCGAAGTAAAGGACGCACTGCCCGGCGATGTCGCCGCTATCGACGCGGATGCCGACGCGGTCGGTTTCGGGATGCGAACGAATCACGCGCAAGGCGTTTTCGAGACCGACGGTCTCGGCATCGACCAGATCGCACAGCAGCGAGGCCGAGCCCATCGCCGTCACGAAGCGATCCATCATCTCGTATTCGGCATCGGCCAGCGTGCGGTCGAACGACTGGGCCGAGCACATCATCTCGTGGCCGATGGTGCCGATGGTGCGGAAGAGTTCGGGATAGAGAAACTCGGCGGTGTCGTTGGAGGTCATCTGACCGCCGCCGCCCACGTAACGGGCGAGGAGAAGAATGATACTGCACACTTCCAGCGGGGCTGAGCGCAGGCCGAACTCCGCGTCACGCGGCGTGGCCAGTTTCATGATACGTGCCTTGGTCGCCTGGATAATCGGCACGAAATAACGGCACATCGCAGGCTCGAGATAGGAGACGATGCCGCCGGGCCCTTCGAAGAACAGGCACGGCGTGCCCGGCAGAAACGTCTGCCCACCAGGGAAGCCCCAGACATCGACCGGCAGCCGAATCTCGTCGCCGGTTT
>JAIOQJ010000188.1 GCA_021413475.1 Planctomycetota bacterium
CTGTGCTTCTGTGTCTCTGTGGTTCAAATGTCTTGGTTTTTGTTTCCTGCGGCTTTCAATACGCCTTACACAACGCGGCCTTTTTCCACTCATCAAACAGCCCGGCACATTCTTCTTGGAGCAATCCCCACTCGACAATCAATGGACTTTCACCCATCTCAGCGAGTTTCTTGGCGGGGACGAACAGTTCCTTGAACCCCGCGGCGGCAGCGTCTCCGATTGTCGCCCCGAAGACGACGCGATCGATCTTGGCCCAATGGATGGCCGACAGACACATCGGGCACGGCTCGGTCGTTGAATACAAGGTGCAACCGTTGAGGGCGATGCACTGGAGCTTCTTGGCAGCGGCGCGGATGCAGTTCACCTCGGCATGGGCCGTCGGGTCGGTAGTCAGCCAGACCGTATTGTGCGTGGCGGCGACCACCGCGCCATCCTTGACGATCACCGAACCAAACGGCGATTGCCCGGCCGCGATGCCCGTTCGCGTGATCTCGATCGCTGCCCGCATGTAATCCGCTTCGGTCATGATCGTGCCCTTTCAACTTGGGAACATTCGCACTTGATGCTCAGGCAACGCAGCACTTCTTCGTTGGTCGCGGGAAGTTCGAGATTCACCGACCGTCCCGGCGTCCGCGACGCCAGGGCCGACTTGATTGCTGCCCAGACAGCGATCCCCAGCAGTAACGGCGGTTCACCGACGGCCTTACTGCCGTAAATATTCTCGGGCACATCCGAGTCGGCGAGCACCTCATAGCGGAAGTCGGCGGGGATATCGGAGACGTTCGGAATCTTGTAGGTCGTCGCGGAATCGGACCAGAGTTCACCGCCGGGGCCATAGCGCAGAGTCTCGGTGGTGACCCAACCCATCCCCTGCACGAAGCCGCCAATTATCTGGCCGCGATCGATGGCAGGGTTCAATGGCCGGCCAATATCCATCAGGAGATCGACTCGTTCCACGCGGACATTGCCCGTGAAGCGATCGATGACGACTTCCGCCACTGCGGCTCCGTTGGTGAAATACCGAAACGGAGTCCCCCGGCCGGTCTCGCGATTGTAATCGACGCCAGGCGTGGCAAAGAAGGCCCGTTCGCCCAGATCGATCCGTGCTTCGTACGCGGCCTTCACGACTTCCACAAACGGAATGCGTTTCGACGGCCGCCGGCGATCGCTGATAAACCCTCGGTCGAAATCCACGCTATCCGGCGAAGCTTCGAGCCCGACGTCCGCGAGCAGCAACGCCCCGGTCTCCGCGAGCCGAGCGCGAATCGCTCGCGCGGCCTTCGCGGCGGCCGCACCGTTCAAATCCGTGCTGGCCGAGGCAGCCGTCGGCGAGGTGTTATTGTTCTTCTCCGTCGAAGTCGGCATCACCCGCACCATCGCGATCGGCAGACCGAGAATCTCGGCAACGATCTGAGCGAGTTTGATGTTCAGTCCCTGCCCCATTTCGGTGCCGCCCGAGGAGACCTGGACCGTGCCATCCTTATAAACATTGACCAGGGCGTTCCCCTGATTGAGCGTCCGCCGGGTGAAGCTAATGCCGAACTTTACAGGAGTGAGAGCGATGCCGCGCAGCCGTGTCTTCGAAACGGCGTTGGACATGGCGATGGCCGACTTGCGCCGGTCGTAATCCGACGATACCACCAATTGATCGAGCACCCGCGGCAGCGTGTTGTTGCGAACGAGTTGCCCGTACGGCGTGACGTTGTTCGATTCCGTGCCGTAACAATTCAACCGGCGGATCTGGTACGCATCGATGCCAAGATGCGTGGCGATTTCCTCGATCACATTTTCGATGGCGGCCACGCCTTGCGGGCCGCCGAAGCCGCGAAAGGCCGTGTTCGAAGGCAAGTTCGTGCGGCACACCGTGCCAGTGACCAGTACGTTTGGGATGAAGTAGGCGTTCTCACTGTGCAGCAGCGTTCGTTCCATGATGGCGAGCGACAGGTCGGCCGAGAAGCCGCCATTCGAGTGAAACTCGGCCTTCAGCGCGATGATCTTGCCCTCGCGCGTGAAGCCGACTTCGTAGCGGTTCCGATACGGATGCCGTTTGCCGGTGATGTGGAAATCCTGTTCGTGGCCAAAGACGATGCGGGCCGAGCGACGCGTTTTGAACGCCACCAACGAAGCGAACAGTGCGGGCAACGCGGCCTGCGTTTCCTTGCCGCCGAAGCCGCCGCCCATCCGTTTGCAGACGCATACGACCTTCGCCGACGGCAAGCCGAGGCAGTGGGCGACCACTTCCTGAATTTCGGTCGGATTCTGCGTCGAGGAATGGACGGTGATCTCACCCGCCTCGCCGGGGATGGCAATGGCGGCCTGGGCTTCGAGATAGAAATGCTCCTGCCCGCCGATGCGGAACTCGCCACTCAATCGGCACTCGGCCGTGGTAAGAGCCCCGATATCGCCGCGCTCGATGCGCCTCGTCGGCCCAATGAATTGCTCGCGACTGATGGCGTCGTCGATGGTCAGCACCGCCGGTAGCGGTTCGATGTCGATCTGGCACTTCTTTTTCGCGGCCTCGATGGCCGCTCGGCTTTCCCCCGCCAGCAACACGATCGGTTGGCCGTGGAAGTGGACGATCTCTTTCGCGAGAAGTTCTTCATCGTGGAAGATCGGGCCGAAGTCATTATGGCCGTTCACGTCGGCGAAAGTGTAGATGGCCACGATCCCCGGCATCGCGTGAGCCGCGGCGACATCGATCGAGCGAATCCGGCCATGTGCGACGGGGCTGCCCACGAAATCGACGCAAAGCTCGCCGCGCAGCGGGGGAAGATCGTCGATGTACGCTGCCTCGCCGCGAACGTGTTCGCGGGCGGAGTCGTGCGCGATCGATTGACCCACGGTGGCCATGCTTCACGTCCTCGCCTTCGCCCTCATCGGGGCCGCTTCCATTTCATCGTGGTAGAACTTGAGCAACACGTTTTCCGCAAGTTGCAGCCGGAAATCGCGTGAGCCGCGGACGTCGTCGATCGGTCGAATCTCCGACCTCGCGATCCGCCCCGCTTGCTGGAATGTCGATTCATCGAACGCCCGGCCGCGCAAAAACGCTTCGGTCTCGGCAAGCCGCACGACCGTGGCCGCGACACCGGTCAGGGCCACGGCTGCCTGCTGAATCACTCCGCCAGTATCCCGAATTCGAATCGCGGCGCCGAAGGTCGCGATGTCGAGATCGAAACGGCGCGAGACTTTCGTCAGACGAATTCGATCGGCAGTATCTGGCAACGGCAAATGGACACGGGCAATCAATTCATCCGCTGCCATGTCCTTCTTCTTGTATCCGGTGTAGAAGCCGTTGATCGGCCGTTGCCGGGTGCCGCGCGGGCTCGCGAGTTCGAGCGTTGCGTCCATCACCATCAGCAGGCCGAGGGAGTCGGCGATCGGCGAGCCGTTGGCGACGTTCCCAGCCAGCGTGCCGACGTTGCGAATCTGCGGTGAGCCAAACCGTTGCACGATCTTGTGAAATTCCGGCAACGGCTCGCGGATCGCTTCTTCGACTTGGGTCCAATTCACATTCGCGCCGAAGGAGATTTGCCTCGGCGTCCTCGTGATGGCATTCAGTTCGCCGATGCGAGTCAGGCTCAAGATCTTCAGTGGGTCGTACCCACGTTTGTTGTGGAGGACGCCGAGTTCGGTGCCCCCCGCGAGAATCACCGCGTCAGGATGCTGGACCTTGAAGGCAATCGCCTCGGCCAAGGTCGTCGGGGCGAAATAGAGCCGCGTTGCCATCTCGATCTTCAGCGGTTCCGAAGCGATTCTACGCAGGTCGTTTTGCAGCGGTGCGAATTTCTCGCGTCGATTCAATGAACACGGCGGCTCGCGTTTCAATTTGTCCGCGGCCTCGACGATCGGCAGATAGCCCGTGCAACGGCAGAGGTTCCCGGTCAGCGAAATTCTCGGCGAGGCCGGTTCATGCGGGCAACCCGCCTCCGCCCAACCCGCCAGGGCCATCACGATCCCAGGCGTACAAAATCCGCACTGCGAGCCATGATGATCGACCATCGCCTGCTGAACGGGATGAAGGCCTTCACCTTCTGGAAGGCCCTCAACCGTGACGACGTGCGTACCATCAAGCTGGTGCAGAAAGAGAATGCAGGCATCGACCGGTTCGTAGCGAATCTCTTCCCCTCGCCAACGCCCTGCCAGGATCGTGCAAGCCCCGCAGTCGCCCTCGGAACAGACGACCTTGGTGCCGACTTTGCCGAGCGGTCCACGAAGATAGTTGGTGAGGGTGACGAAGGCATCGTCGCCACGAATCGTGTGCGGCTCGCCGTTCAGGTAAAAGCGGACATGATCGCGCATGAAGCCAACAGGTTCCGGGTCCGAGCGGACAGGAGAGGGGTCCGTTGCTAAAGAGCGTGAAAACGTTATGCTACATCGAGAAGAATCATCGAGCAAGGGCCGCATGAATCTCGATCTTCACACCCATCGAATTCTGAAGCAGTGCGACACGCTGGCCGGCTTCAGCGAGGAAGCAGGCCGGCTCACTCGCACCTTTCTGTCGCCGCCGATGCGCGGTGTCCATGCTTGTCTTTCCGAATGGATGGCCGAGGCAGGTCTCGACGTTCGCATCGATGCGGTCGGCAACCTGATCGGTCGAAAACCGGGCCGACGGCCGAATCCCAAAGTGTTCGTCACCGGCTCGCATGTCGATACCGTACCGAACGCGGGAAAATACGACGGCATCCTCGGCGTGCTGCTCGGTCTGGCCGCGTTGCGTGAGCTTTCCGATCGCACCTTCGCTCACGCGGTTGATCTGATCGCGTTCTCGGAAGAAGAAGGCATCCGTTTCTCCACCTCCTATCTCAGTAGCCGGGCGGTGTGCGGTACATTCGATTTCAATTGGCTCGAACGGAAGGACGCAGCCGGCATCGCGCTGGCTCAAGCGTTGCGTGATTACGGACTCGACCCGGCCGCGATCCCGGCGGCGGCCTATCCGCCCGGTATGGTCGCGGGGTATCTCGAAATCCACATCGAACAGGGGCCGATCCTCGAATCGCTCGGTTTGCCGCTCGGCATCGTGGACGCGATTATCGGCCAGAGCCGCCTTGCCATTCAGTTCACCGGCCAGGCCGGCCACGCGGGAACGCAGCCGATGGAATTGCGCCGCGACGCGTTGGCGGCAGCGGCCGAGTTCGTGGTTCGAGTCGAACGAACCGCTCGTGAAACGCCGGGGTTGCGTGCCACCGTGGGCAGCTTGATCGTCGAGCCCGGCGCGGTGAACGTCGTGCCCGGCAAGGTTCGCTTGACCCTGGATGTTCGGCACGCTCAGGATGCGATTCGCCACAAAACGGTTGCCGATTTGGTGGAGGTGGCGACGGTACTCGGCCGTGACCGCCAGCTCGGGATTGACCTCAGTCCTTCGATGGATCAGGCGGCAGTGCCTTCAGATCCCGAACTGACGAATCGCCTGGCAAACGCTGTTCGTGCCGCTGGCCAAGCTGAAAAACGCATGGTCAGCGGGGCGGGGCACGACGCCGCGACGATGGCGAGCATCTGCCCGATGACGATGCTCTTTCTTCGCAGTCCCGGCGGGATCAGCCACCATCCCCGCGAGGCCGTTCTTGCCGAGGACGTGAAGGTTGCACTGGATGTCATGATCCGTTTCCTGGAAGCGGAACTCGACCGCGAACGATAAGAGTTTTTAGCCACGGATGAAACACAGATGAAACACGGATAAGAATGGCAAAATCATGCCCTGGATTTCAT
Source organism: Planctomycetota bacterium (assembly GCA_021413475.1). Classification (GTDB taxonomy): domain Bacteria; phylum Planctomycetota; class Planctomycetia; order Gemmatales; family Gemmataceae; genus JAIOQJ01. The sequence goes on from JAIOQJ010000188.1 coordinate 5,707, forward strand.
CCGTGTTCGATCTGTGTTTCATCCGTGGCTAAAAACTCTTTGATCGCGAACCATAACAGAAGGAGAACCGCACGTGGAATTATTCGGTTCGACCCGCAGCCGTGTGACGCCGCAGCATGCGTTGATTACGCCCGATACCAACGTACCATCCGTTCCGCCGGGTTGGGTGAAAACGAAAGCGTTCGTTCTCATCTCGCCGCGCATGGGGGCGGACTTCACGCAATACATCGCGAGCATGGAGGAAGGCGGTACGGCCGCCCCCGCATTGCCGGGTGTCGAGCGCGTGATCTATGTCCTCGAAGGTGAACTCGCCCTCGCTGGCCCGAAGAAGAAGGACGTCTTTTTGCGTCCCGGCGGATTCGCGTACTTTCCTCCCGATGGCAAAATTCCGCAACCGTTTCAGGCGCTCACGATGTGCCGATTGAACGTCTTCGAAAAACGCTATGTTCCCCTACCCGGTACGGTGCCGCCCGCCTTCCGCCACGGGCAGGAACAAGATATTCCCGGTGATGCGTTCCTCGGCGACCCCGATGCTCGCTTAAAAGTGTTGCTACCCACTACGCCGGACTTCGATCTCGCCGTGAATGTGTTCACCTATCAACCGGGGGCCGCGTTGCCTCAAGTCGAGATTCACGTGATGGAGCACGGCCTGCTGATGCTCGATGGCCAAGGGGTGTATCGCCTGGGCGACGATTGGTATCCCGTGAAGGCGGGCGACGTGATCTGGATGGCCCCATACTGCCCGCAATGGTTCGTCGCCATGGGCAAGTCGCCCGCGCGATATCTCTATTACAAAGACGTCAACCGCGATCCACTGGAAGTGGCCCATGGCTGAACTGAAGATCGATATCGACCGTCTCGTCGCGGAATTGCAAGAGCTTTCGCGTTTGAGCGCCACTGAACCACCCGCCATCACACGCGTGCTCTACACGGAGCCCGATCTGGCGGGCCGAGCGTTCGTCAAAGCGAAATGCACTTCCGCCGGGCTCGTCATCCGCGAAGATGCGATCGGCAACCTTTTCGCCCGCTGGCCGGGAAGTGAGCCCAATTTGCCAGCAATTGGCACGGGTTCGCACATCGATGCGATTCCCCATTCCGGAATGTACGATGGTACCGTCGGCGTGCTCGGCGGCCTGGAAGCGATCCGGGCATTGCAGTCCTCGGGGTTGCGTCCGCGCCGTTCGATCGAACTCTTGCTCTTCACCAGCGAAGAGCCGACGCGTTTCGGGATCGGCTGCGTCGGCAGCCGGGCCATGTCGGGAACACTCTCCCCCACTGCACTCGCCGAACTTCGCGATGCCGATGGTAAACGGCTCGACGATGTTCGCACCGAAGCGGGCTATCGCGGTTCGCTCGACACCGTCCGTCTCAAAGAAAACCACTACGCTTTCTTCGTCGAACTTCACATCGAACAGGGCCCGATTCTGGAACGGGAAGGCATCGCCATCGGTGCCGTGACGGCCATCGCCGCCCCCGCCGCTCTGAAGGTGACGCTCAACGGTTCCGGCGGCCATGCCGGGGCCGTGCTGATGCCACAGCGACACGATGCCCTCTGTGCCGCCGCCGAGATCGTCCTCGCGGTGGAAACCGCGGCGAAGACCACCGGCAGTCCCGACACCGTCGCCACCGTTGGAATCTGCCAGGTTCATCCGGGGGCGATTAACAGTATTCCGAGTTCGGTGCATCTCACAGTCGATGTGCGCGACATCGTCCTCGAATCGCGAGATCGGGCTTTCGCTTCGATCCAGGAAACCATCCAAAAAGTCTCCACGAGTCGCGGAGTACAAGCAAAGGTGGAAACCATCAGCACCGATCCCCCCGCGACAATGGCTGGCCCCATCGTCGCCGCCATCGAAGCCGCGTCTGTCGATGGCGGCTTCTCGTGCAAGCGAATGGTCAGCCGAGCCTATCACGACTCGCTCTTCATGGCTCGCCTCGGGCCCACGGGGATGATCTTTATTCCTTGCCGAAATGGGTACAGCCATCGGCCGGATGAATACGCGTCGCCGGAGGCGATGAAGATTGGCGTGGAGACGCTGGCGCAGACGTTGGGGCGGTTGGCGGGGTGAGGCTGTCCAATACAGCTATGAGTCCTGCGGCTTCCGATTTTTCCCTGGCGGGATGAGCACCTTCGTTATTCCAATCAACTGAGCGATCCAAACTCGAATTCGACCTCGGGTCTCCTCGGTGCTTTTCTCACCTTCAAACTCTGGGAAGTTAATTTCAGGGATTTCGACGTGACCGGGTGTCGTGGATGGCTTGGGAACGACATTGAGGCCGATTTGCCGAACCAACTCGGTCAGTAATTCAACCACGCCGCAAGTGTCCCGGATTGATGGAACCGTGCAAGCGTCGATCAAGCTTTGCGGAGTGAGAAATCCGGGATGAATGTCCGAAGCTCGGCGATTCAACGACAACCCGGTTTCATCATTTTTGCTCGGATGAAATGCGCCTTCCTGAAGAATCGGCGAACGATTGACATCGTAGTCGCCCAGCCGCTTGCGAATGCGCCGCATCACGGATTCTTCGTCGCGAACATACGTAAAATCCTCCGGATGCGATTTGTCATCCGCTAGCTGGTTGGGATTGGTCGGCATAGGCGTTGAGAAGAGGCTTGAGGTTTGCTAATGAAGAGTAGGAAACTCGGTCACACGTCGTTGACTAACGCCGCTGCTTCTTCAATAGGCGATGATTCGCTAAGAGGGCAGCGACGACTGAATGCCGCCTTGGTGCTCAAGGGTAATTGCACGACTTCAAACTCTGGCTTCTTGCCAGAACAACTGGATACCACTTCCGCCCGATCAGTTTGACGAACATTGACCGAAATGACATCGCCGTTTTCGAAATGGACCTCAAACATCACCGTACCACCCGGCGTAGGATAGACGGTGCAAGGTGCGGGGTACCCGAGGTCTCGCATCGATTCGTAGAGGGCTGACGTTGTTCGAATTAACTCCGGCGAAACCGGATCGGCCCCTTCACCATCCCAATTAATGTGGTAATTCTCCAGGCCGAGAAGTTCCTTTTTGGCGTTCTTCCACTCGCGATCGAGCCCATCTTGAGATGGAGCGGGTGAGAGCACGTCGTTAACATTCATTCTTCGGCCCTCCCTATCTCTTTTACTAGCTCGAACGGTGGATTAGCTACGTTCTGAAGTATACGGTAGGTCGCACGAACACGCAACTGGCCAAATCTCACTATCCCGTCTTCAAGTAAAATCCAAATTTCCTTTTTAAGTTCCCAAATTTCCCCCGCTTTTCCCTTGCCAGCTCTACAGCTGGATGGCAGAATGTCCCCTTCATTGAAACTTGGGATGGATTCCCACTTCGGCATGGAGGCCGGTTTATGCCTTCCTTCTTCTGGAAGAAGCTACTCGTCCGGACGGGGATCGCCCGCTGGCTCCCTTCGACCAAACGCTTGCTCAACGGCGGCGAATCCGTCCTGCATCAACTCAGTAACCGCACGCTCGCTCTTCCTCTCCAAGATCTGATCGACCCCGCCTGGTTTCCCGATGTGCAAGCACCCGATGTGATTAACCTCGCGCTCGGTACCCCGCGTTGCGAACTCATCCTCGGTGCGCTTCGCGGTGTCAACGATCGCCGAGCGTTGCCGGCTTGGGGCCTTCCCGAGCTTCGCCAGGAACTTGCCGACCGGCGAACCGCTGAGCAGGGGCCGCGATTCGATCCCGCCGATGAGATCCTGATCACGCATGGCGCGTCCGGCGCGTTCGCGACCGTCATCGATACCTTCGTCAATCCCGGCGACGCGGTCGTGCTCTTCGACCCGACCTCGCCGATCTTCCCGCTGGGCCTGAAGCACCGTCGAGCACGGATCCGCTGGATCGACACCTGGCTCGAAGAGGGCGAGGGCAAAACCCGCTTCGATATCGAAGCCTTCGCGTCGGCGATGCGCGGGGCGAAGTTGCTCGTGCTCAGCGATCCCGTGAACCCGACGGGCGGCATTCTCGCACCGGAAGATCTCGAACAGATCGCCTGGTGGGCCAAGAAGCACGATGTGTTGATCCATCTCGACGAATCGTTCGGCCACTACCGTTCCGAACCGGAAGGGGCCCGCCTAGCCGCGATGCCGCACTCGGAGAATCGGCTGCTGATCGCCGGCAGCGTGAGCAAGACCTACGGCCTGGCGAGTGCCCGCGTCGGTTGGTTGCAAGGTCATCGGCATCTCCTTCGACCGTGTGCGCTGAGCGCGAGCATGAATGCCCCGTACGTTTCGCCTCTTTGCCAGCAGATTGCGTTGACGGCTTTGCGAACCGGCGAGATGACCGCCCGTCTGATTCGCGACGAATTCACGGGCCGGCGGCGTTACCTGTTCGAAAGTCTCCAGGGCATGGGGCTGCAGCCGTCGCTCCCAGCCGGCGGTTACTTCTTCTGGGTGCCGGTTGACAAACAAGGGATGACCGGCAGAGAGTTCGCTCGTCAATTGCTCTTGGCTCAGCGAGTCCTCGTGAACCCCGGCGAGCCGTTCGGTCCGAGCGGTGAAGATCACATCCGGCTGAGTTATGCCACGGAAGAAGGCCGATTACGTGAAGGGGTCCAGCGCCTCGCGGAGTTCATGGAAGAGTTGCGGAAGACGCGGCCGATGATCGCCCCCGCTCCCGAGCCGGAACCAACATCGACCATGGGTTAACGATACTCATCTCGAATGGGATAAAAGAAGTCGACCGCCTTGACCGGACCACCGAGCGGAATCACCTTGTGCGGTACGTTGCCGGGCATCAGATAGAGGTCGCCCGGTTTCAGTTCCTTCACTTCATCGCCGATATGAAATAGCGCTCGACCCGAAACCAACATTCCCATTTGCTCGTTGGGATGTTGATGCCATTCCACGACGCCGTCGGCC